>JAYVCA010000021.1:0-8890 GCA_043750135.1 Chloroflexota bacterium
GCAAAGGCCTGACCGGCGTCGCTGATGGCGTCCTGGCGGCTGACATCGTTGCGACCTTCCGCACGATCGCGCCGGCGGTCGCCGCGATGACGCCCGAGGCCAATACCCAGTTCGCCTCACCCCGTCAGACGGTGATCGTGCGCTTCAACCAACCGATGGACCGCGCTTCCGCGTCGGGCATCGGTCTCCTCGATCCGGGTGGCACCGCGATGGCCGGATCGGTCGCCTGGAGCGAGGGCGACACGGTCGCGACCTTCACCCCGGACGAACGGCTCGCGCCGAGCACCAAATACGCGGCGACCGTCGCGAAGGGCCTGCGTGGCGCGGGTGGCGGCGAGACCGTGGCCGCGCGGAGCGCGGCGTTCACGACCGCAGCGCTCCCCTCGGTCGCGCAGACCTCCCCGCGCGGCGGCGATACGAACGCTGGACGCTTCGGCATCTCGATCCAGTTCGCAACGCCGATGGACCCCGCCTCGCTCGAAGGGAAGCTCACGATCAGTGGGTTCACCGCCGAAGAGCTCGACGGCCACGTGTTCACGGGCGAGCAGGCTCTCTCGGCGAGCGTTCCGCTCAAGGCCTCGACCTCGTACCGCGTCGATCTCGCCCCGGGAGCGACCGATCGCTATGGGCAGCCGATGGGCGGCCACCGCTTCGCCTTTACCACCGGCGCGTTGCCGGCGACGGTGAGCTTGGCCCTCCCCGGCTACAGCTCGAGCGCGACGTACGCCGCGTCGACCGAGCCGATCCTCTACTTCCAAGCGACGAACCTGCCATCGGCGAGCTTCACCCTGTATCCGCTCACCCCGGACGAGGGGCGCCGGGTCCTCCATGACCCCGGGCAAGCGCTCGGCGACCGGTTCACTCCGTCGCTTCCCCCGCTGCGCTCCTGGACCGAGGAGATCGAGGGCGCCAAGGAGACCGTCGTTCTCGGTTCGACCTCGCTTAGCGGCGGCGGACCGCTTCCCAAGGGCTATTACTTCGTCCGCACCGGTGGGGCGATGCGCTCCCAGTTCGCCTTCGCGGTGGTCGATACGGTCATCGTCACCAAGCTCAGCCAGGACGAGCTGCTGGTGTGGGCGGTCGACCATGACACCGGTGCGCCGGTGAGCGGCGCGACGATCCGGGCAGCCGGCCCGGGCATCACGCCAGAGGACGCGCGGACCGACACGAGCGGCCTCGCCTCATTCAACGTCCCGACGCCGAGCTTGGGGAAGAACATCGACCGCTCGTATCTCGTGTGGATCGACGCCGGCGGCCGGAGCGCGGTCATGAGCAGCCGCTGGCAGCAGGGCATCAGTCCGTACCAGTTCGGGTTCCCTGCCGACATGTTCGCCCGTGAATGGGTCGGCCACCTCTACACCGACCGACCGATCTACCGTCCCGGCGAGACCGTCGAGCTAAAGGGCGTGGTGCGGGCCGACGACGACGCGCGCTACCGGCTCCCCCCAGCTGACGCCCCGCTCCAGCTCGTCATCTCCAACCCGCGCGGCCAGCAGGTGAGCCGCGAGGACGTCGCACTCAACGACTTCGGGACCTTTGCCGGCCGGTTCACCGTTCCGGCGGACGCGCCGCTAGGGAGCTACTCCTTCGGCCTGCAGCTGAAGGGCGCCACGCCTCCGCAAACAGGCTTCTTCATCGCGTCGGCCAGCGTCTTGGTCGCAGAGTTCAAAGCACCGGAGTTCCAGGTCGCGGTCACCACGCCAAGCGCGTCATACGCCGATGGCGAGGATATCGACGTACGCGCGGCATCCAGCTTCTTTTTCGGTGGAGCGCTCGCCGGCGCGCCGGTCCGTTGGTCGGCACTTGCCGAGAGCTCCGCCCTGCGGGTCGCTGGCTACGAGCGGTATTCGTTCACCGACAGCGATCCGGCGCGGCGTTCGACGCCGGCAGAGCCGCTTCGGGCGACCGGAACGGCGACGACCGGTGCCGATGGGACGGTGTCGTTCCGGGTCCCCGCGACGATCAAGCCAGCGGAGGGCGCGCAGCGCTACACCCTCTCGGCGACGGTGACCGATCAGAACGGGCAGGCCGTCGCCGGGAGCACCGTCGTCACGGTCCACCCAGCGGCGCTCTATGTCGGTGTGCATCCGGCGCAGTACATCGCCACCGAGGGCCGCGACGCGACGATCGAGCTCGTGACCGTCGACCGCGATGGGACCATCGCTCCCACACACGCAGTTTCAGTGAAGGTGTACGCACGAGACTGGATCACGACAAAGGAGCAGATCCCTGGGGGCGGTCGGCGGTATCGGAGCGAGCCACGCGACACTCTGCTCACGACGCTGAGCGCGACGACCGGCCCGGACGGGAAGGCGATCGTGAACGTCCGGGCCACAAAGCCTGGGACGCTTCGGATCGTCGGCGAGATCAGCGACGAGAAGGGCCGGACCGAGCGGTCGGCGGCGTACCTCTGGGTCGCCGGAACCGGCTTCGCGAACTGGCAGGTCACGAACGACGACACGCTGAAGCTCGTGGCTGACCGCGAGCAGTACGCGCCGGGGGACACCGCCGAGATCCTCGTGCCCGCGCCGTTCGTCGGCGCGACCGCGCTCGTCACCGTAGAACGCGGCAAGCTGGTGACCCGCGAGGTGCGCACCCTCGCGACGAACAGCGAACGGCTTCGCATCCCGATCACCGATCGTTCGATCCCCGACGTCTTTGTCTCCGTCGTGCTGTATCGCCCGCCGACGACGAGCGATCCGATCCCCCGCTTCAAGGTGGGCTACGTCCAGCTCTCGGTCTCGACCGCGGCGCGAGTGCTCAGTGTGCGGGCGCGGCCGGATCGGCCGGAAGCGAAGCCCGGCGACACCGTCCACTACGACATCGCGGTGACCGGGCCAAATGGCCGCGGCGTACGGTCCGAGGTCTCGATCGCGGTCGTCGACCGTGCGGTCCTCTCGCTCCAGGAGGAGCGCGGGCCTGATGGGCTGCGGGCGTTCTGGTTCGAGCGTGGCCTCGGGGTGAGCACCGCGTCATCGATGGCCGTCTCGATGGATCGCTGGAACGACGTCGTCGTCGAAGCGGCGCGCGCCGGGAAGGGCGGGAGCGGCAGCGGCGGTGGGCTCACCTCTGATCGCGAGCGCCAGACCTTCCGTAACACCGCGTACTGGAGCGCGCAGGTGGTCACGAACGACGACGGCACCGCCGGCGTCGACGTAAAGCTCCCCGACAACCTCACCACCTGGCGGATGCAGGTGCGCGCAGTCAGTGGTGACACGATGGTCGGCGAGGGCACAAGCGAGCTCGTCGCGACAAAGCCGCTCCTTCTGCGGCCGGCATTCCCGCGGTTCCTGCGCACCGGCGATACGGTCGATCTGCGCGTGCTCGTGCGCAACGCGACGGCGACCGCGTCCGAGGTCCGCGTCGTGCTGGCAGCGACCGGCGTGCAGGTGCGCGGCGATCTCGCGCGGTCGGTGAGCGTCGCGGCGGGCGCGTCGGTCATGGTGAGCTGGCCAGCCGCGGCCACGACCGAAGGCACCGCATCGCTCGCCGTATCCGCGACCGGGACCGGCGGCCTGACCGACAGCGTCAGCCAGCGTCTCCCGGTCCTTCTCGACATCACGCCCGAGACCATGTCGACCGGCGGGATCGTCACCACCGAAGGCGCGCTCGAGTCGGTCTACCTTCCACCCTTCGCCAACACCGCGCGTGGGTCTCTCCGGGTCGAGGTCCGGTCGGCGCTCGCCGGCTCGATGGCCGACGAGCTGTCCGAGCTCGCCTCACGTCCTCTCGAAGGCGCCGAGCGCGTCGCGAGCCGGCTGATCGCCTCGCTCGGCGTGCGGCGGGCAGAGCGGAGCGCCGGAGTCGGATCGAGCACGAGCGACGGCCGGATCGCAAGCGACCTCGCGGGCCTGGTCGGCCGGCAGCGGCCGGACGGCGGCTGGGCTTGGTGTGACGACCCGCAATGCGCGAGCGATCCGAACGTGACCGGCTGGGCGCTCCTCGCGCTCGGCGAGTCGCGGCGCGACGGGCTCACTGTGGACGACAGCGTGATCGGCCGCGCGACATCGTACGTCGCGCAAGTGCTCGATCGGACGACGGATGTCACCGCACCGGCCGATCCGTCGCCCAAGGCGCTGTTGCTCGCGGCGCTCGCCGCGGCCGGGGAACGGGCGACCGTCACGACCCGGGCCCGCGCGCTCTTCGAGCAGCAGCGGGCACGCCTCTCCAGCTGGGGGCGGGCGGCGCTCATTCTGGCGCTCAGTAACGCCGGCGTGGAGGCCGCCGACCCGCAGATCCACGCGCTTCTCGACGATCTCGCCGCGACGACGATCGCGAGCGCGAACGGGAACCATTGGGAGGACCCGCCGGTGCGCGGCACGTTCCTCACGAATATCGGCGCGACCGCGTTGGGCGTCCAGGCACTCGTTCGGGTCGCTCCGACGCACCTGCTGCTCACCCAGACGGTGCGGTGGCTCGTCGTCGCCCGCGGCGCCGAGGGCTGGCGGACCTCGACCGAGCGCGCGCTCGGGGTCCAGGCGCTTACCGGCTACGCCGTCGCGACCGGCGAGCTTGCCGGCGACTACGGCTACGCAGTTCTACTCGACGGCGCTCGGCTCTTTGCCGGGACCGTGGCCAAAGGCACCCCGCCAGCGACAGGGTCAGGCCAGGTGCCGCTCGGCGCGCTGCGCCCCGGCCGGCCGAGCGCGCTCGCGATCACCCGCGACTATGACCGTCCGGGCCGGCTCTACTACACCGTCGATCTGCGCTACACCACCCCGGCCGCGACGGTCGAGGCGGTGAACCGGGGGTTTGCGGTCTCGCACGAATACACGACGGTCGAAGATCCCACGCGGCCGATCACCAGCGCTCGGAGCGGCGACACGGTGCGGGTGAAGCTCACCGTCCTCGTTCCGGCGGATCGCTCCTACGTCACGATCGAGGACCTGCTACCGGCGGGGCTCGAGCCGGTCGACGCGCGCCTGCGCACCGTCGATCCGGCGCTCAAGGTAAAGCTTGAGGCGGACCGCGCGAGCGCGGCGCAGCGCCAGGCCGGTGGATACGCCGCGCCCTGGTACCGCTGGTACTACAGCCCTTGGCAGCAGGTCGATCTCCGCGATGATCGCGCGGTGCTGAGCGCCGACCGCGTCCCGAAGGGTGTGTACGAATACGTCTACTACGCGCGCGCGACGACCCCCGGCGACTTCTTCGTCGCCCCGGCGCATGCCGAGGAGACCTATTTCCCCGAGGTCTTCGGTCGAAGCGATAGCGGCCGCTTCACCGTCATGCCGTAGCGCCGCGTCCTAGATCGACCGGACCTTGTCGGCGTAATAGGTGCGGACTTTCTGCACCTTTGGCGCGGCGTTGTGGCGGATGTAGGCATCGTCAGGATTGCGCGCGGCGTAATCCTGGTGATAGGTCTCGGCCTGGTAGAACGCCTCGAGCGGGACGACTTCGGTGACGATCGGGGCGTTGAGGACCTTCGCGGCTTTGAGCTGCTCGATGTACGCCGTGGCGACCCGCCGCTGGGCCGGGTCGGCGTAGAAGATCGCCGAGCGGTACTGGCGGCCCACGTCGGCGCCCTGACGGTCCGGCGTCGTCGGGTCGTGGGCAATGGAGAAGAACACCTTGAGCAGCTGGCCGTAGCTGGTGCGCGCGGGATCGAAGCGGACCTCGACCGCTTCGGCGTGATCGGTCCGGCCGGTGCACACCGTGCGGTAATCCGCGGTCTCCCTTGTCCCCCCGGCGTAGCCGGAGGTCACTGCCGAGACACCGTCGAGCTGCTTGTACACCGCCTCGACGCACCAAAAGCACCCGCCCGCGAGCACCGCGCGGTCCGCTGTGCCATCGGACGGGTCCTCGACCAGATCATCGACGGGATCCGGGAACTGCTCGGGAGAGACCATCTGCTTCACCTCACGCGATTCGCGGCGATCACTAACTGCGCAACACTCCGGCTGCCGCCCGCTGTTCCCGGCCGTAGCCGGCCAAGCGGCCAGAACCCGTATCTTGCCCGACATGACCATCTGCGCCTGGGCCCTGGGGAGCCCCGAGCTTCGCCGGTACCACGATGAGGAGTGGGGCCACACCGCGCGGGACGACCGGACCCTGTACGAGTTCCTCCTGCTCGAGACCGCGCAGGCCGGGCTCTCCTGGGCCACGATCCTCCGCAAGCGCGAGGGCTACCGGCGTGCGTTCGCCGGATTCGACCCCGACCGCGTCGCGCGATTTACCGCGGCCTCCGAGCGCCGTCTGCTGGCCGACGCCGGTATCGTGCGGAATGCCGCGAAGATCCGATCCGCGATCGGGAACGCGCGCCGTTTGATCGTGGTGCGTGACGAGGCCGGATCGTTCTGGAAGCATCTGGCGGCCTTTGCCGATGGAGCCACGCTCTCCGCTGACCTGCGGCGGCGCGGATTCACCTTCGTCGGCCCGGTGGTCTGCACTTCGCTGCTCGAGGTCGTCGGACTCATCGACGGCCACGCCCCCGGGTGCCCAGCTAAGCGGCACGGGCGGCCGCGGGCCCCGCGGCGCGGTGCGGCGCGCGGATCGCCACGAGGACCGCGGCGATGACGATGGCCGCGCCGACGTAGGTGAGCGGCGCCGGTGCCTCGGCTTTCACGATCGCGCCAAGGATCACCGCGATGATCGGCACGATGACGCCGATGAGGCTGACGTTGGTGACCGGCCACCGGGCGATGAGCCAGGAGTACAGCACGAACGCCCCGAGCGAGCCGGCGATGACGAGATAGAGCAGCGGCAGCCACCCGCCGACGGTCGACGGCAAGGTGCGCGCTTCGCCGAGGGCCGCACTCACCAGGAGGCAGACGATCGCGCCGACCGCGGCGCCGACGGCGTTCGCCGGGATCGCGGCCTGCCGGGGGGCCTGCTTGAGCAGGACGCCGGAGAGAGCCGCCGCGGTCGCGCCGCCGAACACCATGAGCAGGCCGGCGAGCGGGACCGCCGCCCCGAGCTCACCGGCAAAGATGACCGCCACGCCAACGATGGCGACGAGCGCGGCGACGAGCTTGCGGACGACGAGTCGCTCGACGCCAAGGACGGCCGCCAGGAGCGCGGTGGAGAGCGGCACGGTCGCGAAGAGCACCGCCGCGATCCCACTCGGGACGGTCTGTTCACCGCTGTAGAGGAGCGAGAAATTCACCCCGAAGTTGAAGAAGCCGTAGAGCGCCGCTCCCCGTAGGGCGGCACCGCGTGGCAGGGGCATCCGCAGCGCCCGAGCGATCGCCAGAAGGAGCACTGCGGCAAGGACGAGTCGGATCGCGGCGCCCCAGACCGGCGCGATCGCCTCGTTCCCCAATCGGATCGCCAGAAAGGTGCTGCCCCAGATCAGACAGCAGCCCAGGAATGCCGCGTAGATGCGCATTGCCGGACAGTAGCCCGTCGCCTTTGCGCAGTCGTGAGCGGGTCGGTGCTCTGGTCTTTCTGGGGTCGTTCCGGGCTCGCTATGTGGGCTTGCGCACTCCGTTCGGTACCCATATAGTTCGGTGACCAAACTATTCGGAAGGCGAAGCAATGACCGCGACTCCCCCCCTTGCGACCGCCGCAGGCCCCAGCGACCAGCGGCTGGACGAGCTGATCATCAGCCTGCTGCCGCTCCTCGGCCGCTTCACCACCCAGACCCTGCGCGAACAGGACGGTCCGTCACCGGAGCGAATCCGGCTTCTCCGGCAGCTCCTTCACGGCCCGGTCCGAGCGGGCGAGCTGGCCCACAGCTGCCTGCTCAGTCCGGCCACGGTGAGCGAGCTCGCCGACTCGCTCGTCCGCGAGGGCCATATCCATCGCGACGCCGATCCGAACGACCGCCGCGTGGTCGTGCTCGGTCTCACTCCGACCGGATCCCGTGAGCTCGCCCGGGTCCAGGAGGCGCTCACCGGACGGATCGTGCAGCGCCTCGAGCATCTGACTCCCGAGCAGCGATCTCGCCTGTACGCCGCGTTATCCGATCTCCACGCCGCGTTCACCGATCCACCCGAGTCGAAGGAGGCTTCCCGCCATGTCCGCTGATCTTCACGGCCGCCGGCTGGTCTTGGTGACCGTCGGCATCATGCTCGCACTGTTCCTTGCGGCGCTCGACCAGACGATCGTTGGCACCGCGCTGCCGCGCATCGTCGCCGAGCTCCACGGCCTCGAGTACTACTCCTGGGTCCTGACCGCCTATCTGGTGACGTCCACGATCATGACCCCGATCTCCGGGAAGCTCGGCGATCTGTTCGGTCGGAAGCCGCTCCTCATCACCGGGATGATCGGCTTCGTCCTCGCCTCCGCGCTCTGCGGCCAGGCACAGGACATGTTCCAGCTCGTCGCCTTCCGCGGGCTCCAGGGGCTGTTCGGCGGAGTGCTCTTCTCGAGCGTGTTCGCCGCGGTCGCCGACCTGTTTCCGCCGGCGCGTCGCGCGCGAGTTCAGGGCGTCTTCGGCGGCATCTTCGGGATCGCTTCGGTCGTCGGTCCGACGATCGGTGGCTACCTCACCGACAACGTCGGTTGGCGCTGGGTCTTCTATGTGAACGTCCCGGTCGGCGCGATCGCCATCGCCTTCGTCCTGCTCACCATGCCGCGGGTGCAGACGACGGCCACCTGGCGGGACATCGACTTCCTCGGTGCCGGCGCGCTCGCGGCAGGCCTCACTCCACTCCTCGTCGCCTTCTCGATCACCCGTGATCACGACTGGGGCTCGCCGGAGGTCCTTGGCCTCCTCGGCATCGCCGTGGTCATGCTCGCCGTCTTCTACGTCATCGAGCGTCGGAACGACCACCCGATCGTGCCGTTCGAGTTGTTCAAGAACCGGACCTTCACGGTGTCGGCCATCACCGGATTCCTTGTGGCGGTCGGGATGTTCGGCGCGATCGTCTATGTCCCGCTCATCTATCAGGGTGTGCTCGGGATCCCCGCGACGAACTCGGGCCTGCTCATCACGCCGATGATGTTCGGC
>JAYVCA010000022.1:0-4435 GCA_043750135.1 Chloroflexota bacterium
GCCGGCTGCACGTACGCGGCGTAGGGGAGGGTCGGGCGGGCGAAGTCGGGCATCGCCTCCACCACAAGCGACTCCCCGTCCGGCAGGGTGACGATCCCGGCTGCGATCGTCGCCTCGCGCGATCGCTCCATCTCTTGTCGGTAGGTCGCCACGAGCTCGTTCTCGGCCGGATGATCCTCACGCAGCCGCGCGACCGACGCCCGCCAGTCGGCATCCCCGAGCACGCGCGCCGCGGCGACAAGCCGGCCCTCGGTCTCGCGGTACAGCTCCTCGCCCCACCGCTTGAGCGAGACCGCGTCATGGTCCAGCAGCTCCTTGTCCCGGAGGAGCGTATCGAACGCGTCCCGCCCGATGGCGAACGAGCCGCGGGCACGGCGCATGAGGTCGTCCCGCAGCCACGCGGCATAGCGGTCGAGCGCGTCCCCGGCCCGCTTCCCCGCCCCGGTGAGCGCCCGTTTGCCGGCGGAGCCCTCCGGCGCGAGTGACGGAAGCACCGCGCGGACGAACGTGGCCCCCGCAGTGGCGGTCTCGCCGGCCACGACGACATAGACCGGCGGAGTCAGCGCGCCGTCGAGGTTCGCGATCGCCGCCTCGAGCGCGGCCGGGGCCTGCTCGAGGCGCTCGGCCAGCGCCAGTAGGCGCGTCTCCGGATCGTCCGCGGAGCGAAGGAGCGCGTAGTAGGCGCCCCGCGTGATCGCATCGGAATACAGCGAGGGCTGACGCCGCCAGCGGGCGAAGTCGCGGACCGCACGGTCGCCACGAAGCTCGGCCAGGACGAGCGCGAGGTCGGTCCGCTCCGCAGGAGCAAGCGCGGATGGGTCGATGGCGCCGAATTCGGCGAGCCCACGGTCGCTGTGGGTCTCGCGCGCGGCAACGCCGGCGGCGGTCAGATCGGCGAGCCGGTCGTCGTGGTCGTGAAGCCCCGCGATCGTCGCCGCGGTCGGATCGAGGGCATACCGCTCGCGGACGAACCCGTCGACCCGTGCCGCGAAGGAGCGCCCGTCCCCTACCATCGGCATCACCATATCGTCACATCGACCAAGGGGATGAGCGTGCCCGCGACACCAGCGCGACACCAGCGATGACCCTGAAGTATCCGGACTGCACGAACTGCGAGGCGCCGTGCTGCCGTCATCAATTCATGGAGGACGAAGACGGCTGGTATCGCTTGCCGCAGATCCGCGAGATCTACCGCGCGGCCGGTACCGACGTGAACCTCATCGGGTGGGCCAAGCAGCCCGACGGCCGGCAGCCGATGATCGAATGCCAGGCCTTTGATCCGAAACACCTGGCGTGCACGGTGTACGAGACGCGGCCCGAGCACTGTCGCAGCTTCGATTGCCGCGATGACGATCCGGACGAGCCGGAGGCCCGGGCGCACTGCGACATCGCGCGGCACCGCCGCAACGAGGCCATTCGCGCGCGGAACGCGAGCGCGGGCCCGCCCCGGTCGGCACTTCCCGGATCGGCACGTCCTGGATCGGCACGTCCTGGACGCCGCACCTCCGGCTAGCGCAGTGCGGCGGCGAGCTCCTCAGGCGTGTTCACGTTGGTGAAGGAGCGGAGCGCCGGATCCACCGCGCGGATCGCGGCGGCCTCCAGTGGGAGGACGCGCACCTCCTCGAAGAACGAGATCACTCGCATCCGCCCCGCGGCGAGGGCCCGCTCCATCGCCGGCAGGCAGGCCTTGGTATAGAGCGCGTGGAGGGTCTCGTAGTCCTCGCCGATGTGCGGGATGACGACATCGGCACCGCCGCGCCGGTCGAGGAGGAGCCGCCACACGGCCGCGTCGAGGAACGGCATGTCGCAGGCCGCGATGAGGACGCTGTCGTGCGACGCGGCGCCGACGCCGGTCGCGATACCGCCCAGCGCGCCGCCGTCGGGGAAGCGATCCGGCACGACGCGCACGCCGAGGGTCTCGAAGCGCGCGTCGTTCGCCACCACGATGACCTCGTCGGCCACGGTTGCCAGGACGTCGATGACCCGTTGGATGAGCGGTCGCCCGCCGACATCGATCCAGGCCTTGTCCTGACCCATCCGGCGGCTCTTTCCCCCGGCCATCACCGCCGCCGAGACGCTCACCGGCCGATGACCCGCTCCAGGATGAGTCGCGCGACCCCGGCCGCGTCATCCAGGCCGAACGCCGGCACGCTCGTCCCGGTCGCGAAGTCGGTCACCGTCGCGAGGAGCAGCGGGTCGGTGGCGCACAACAGCTCGCGACCCAGTGCGGCCCGCGCGATCTCGATCTTCGGGAGGGGCTCGCGCTTGTAGCCTTCCACCAGGAGCAGGTCGAGGTCGGCCCGCACATATCGCTCGACGACCGATCCGAAGGTCGATGCCTGCGCATCGTCGATGACCGCCACGTGGTCGTCGCCGGCCACGATCGTCTGGAGCACGCCACTCCGCCGGACGCGGTAGCTGTCCTTCATTGGATGGTCGATCTCGAAGCCGGCGCTGGCGTGTTTCAGATAGCCAACGCGCAGTCCTTCGCCGACGAGATGTGGCACGACCGCGAGGAGGAACGTGGTCTTCCCGCTGTTGTGCCGGCCGACGAACGCGATCTGTGGGACGGTCACCGGCAAGCGATGCGGCCTTGCGGGTTTGGCATGTTCGGCGAACGCTCGCTCAGCTGGTCGGTGCGGCCGCTCCACAGCTCGGGCAGAACTTCGCACCCGCGGCGAGCGGGGAGCCGCAGCCGGCGCAGTAGCCGGAGCCCGTCGCTGCCGGGGCGCTTCCCGCCACGTCGGTCGCCGGGGCGGTCCCGGCGCGAGCGGCCTCTTCGGACTTGGTCGATTCGTCGCGGAAGGTCCGGACGCCCTTGCCAAGCTGACCGAAGACGCTCGGCAGCTTCCCTGCGCCGAAAACGATGAGCACGATGACGAGAATGAAGACGAGCTCGCCACCGCCAAGGCTTGGCATGGTCACTTCCTCATGGCGCGCGGAGCGCGCGTGATGTCCATTCGACAGTGTACCGACTGCGCCTACCCGCCGAAGAGCCCGTCGAGCAGCCCAATGAAGAGCGGGATCACGACCAAGAGGAACAGCGCGGGTAGATAGCAGAGGACCAGGATGAGCATGAGCCGGCCCTCAACACGCGAGGCGGCCTCGACGGCGCGTGCCCGTTCGCTCGCGCGGCGTTCGTCCCGTGCCTCACGGATCAACGTGAGCGAGCCGCGTCCGAGATCCCGGGCGCGCTCGAGCAGCGCGGCGAACCGCGCGACCTCAGCCAGACCCTCCGCCTCCGCGGCCGCGCCGAGGGCGCGGAACAATGGCGCGCCAAGGGAGTAGCGGTCCGCGGCTTGGACCAGGAGCCGATCGAGCAGCGCCGATCCAGTCGGCCGTGTCGCGATCGCCGCCAAGGCCGACTCGGCCGGGCGGCCAGCGGCGACGAGCGCCTCAAGCCGCTCGATGACCGCGCCACTCGCCAGGTCCGCGGCGCGCCGGCGGGCGGCCGCGCGCCGCTCGACGATGAGGGACGGTGCGATGGTCCCGCCGTACGCCGGGAGGAGCGCGATCACCGCAGTCAACGACAGCGCGGCCGAGACCGCCAGCCCCGCGCCCAGGCCGATGAGGGCCCCGAGCAGCTTCGCCACAGCGAGCCCCTGCTGATCGAGACCGGTGTCCGACTGGGCGAGATCGCGCTCGCCCACCCCTCGCCATCGGACCGCCCGCGAGGCGAGCGGCGAGATCCGAGCGAGGCGCCGTTCGACCGCCGACATGCGCCGCGCGCTCAGCACGAGCGCCACGATCGACACACCTGCCGCGGCCGCGCCGGCGACGATCATCACGAGGCCAGCCGAACGACGCGGCGTGAGAGCACGACTCCGGCGATCTCCAAGAGCAGCGCCGCCGGCACCAGGACGGTCCGACCGAGCGGCCCGCCGAGGGTCGTCGCGAGCGCGGGCATGGTGAACGCGAGGTACAGCGCGAGCGACGGCACCAGTGCCGCGAGCAGCCACATCTGCGTACGTGCTCCTGCGGCCCGCGCCGCCACTTCGGCAGCAAGCCGCTCTTCGAACAACAGGCGATCGGTGACCGCACCAAGCAACGCCGCGACGCGCTCGATCGGGAGCCGTTCACTCACCCCGAGCGCGAGCGCATCGAAGGCGGCGGCCACCCGCCGCGCAGGCATCGCACGGGCGGCGTCCGCGAGCGTCCGGTCGAGCGGTTCGCCAAGATCGAAGCGCGCCAGCGCCGTCTCGAGCGGCCGCCGGGCGATGCGGTCGTCGCACCCCTCGAGCCCGCGACGCAGGGCTTCGGCAAGCGGAGCGCCGGACCGCAACGTGGCGTGCGCCGCGACCAGCACGCGCGTCGCCGGACCACGCGAGCGCTCGCGCGCGGTCTCCGCGCGCAGCCGAACGGCGACCGAGGGAACGAATGACGCCGCCAGCCCGAGCGGCAAGGGGCCGTTCGCGGCCGCGAGCAGCATGACCGC
>JAYVCA010000023.1:0-5598 GCA_043750135.1 Chloroflexota bacterium
TCAGCGACGTCGCGACGCGCGAGCCGTTCAGGCACCATAGTTATCTCACCGAGGTCACCGCGCATCAGATCGTGGGGAAGGGGGTCGCGGGGTACGAGCTCGCGCTGCGCTGGCTGCTCGAGCGAGCGGTGGCCACCGGGTAGCGAGCACGGCCCGCGAGCACAGAACGAATGGTTTCGACCGGCGAGATCAAACGCGGCATGACGATCGAGCTCGAGGGCGTCCTCTATCAGATCGTCGAGTTTCAGCACATCAAGATGGGTCGCGGGAGCGCGCAGGTCCGGATGAAGCTCCGGAACGTGCGGCGAGGCGACCTTATCGAAAAGACCTTTCAGGCCGGCGACCGCTTCGCGCGTGCGCGGATGGATCATCGCAGCGTCCAGTACCAATACCACGACGGGGATCTCTATCACTTCATGGATACCGCGACGTTCGACCAGATCGCTCTCGACGCGACGCAGCTCGGCGATGCGGTCGAGTACCTTACCGACGGGATGGTGCTCACCCTGAACGAATACGAAGGCGACCCGATCGGGGTGGAGATGCCGGCGTCGATCGTCCTCACCGTGACGAGCGTCGAGTTCGGGATCAAGGGCGACACCGCGACCGGCGCCACGAAACCCGCGACCCTGGAGTCGGGCCTCAAGGTCCTCGTCCCGCTGTTCGTGCAGCAGGGTGACAAGATCAAGGTCGACACCCGCACCGGGGAGTACATCGAGCGCGCGTCGTGAGCCGACCCGAGCGGATCCTGCGGGTGGGCGATCTATCGGTGCTCATTGCCCGCCAGCTCATGGAGGGCGACGCGTTCAAAGACCTCTGGGTCGAGGGCGAGGTGTCCGAGATGACCGCCTCGGCCGCCGGGCACATGTACTTCACGCTACGCGACAACGTCGCTCAGATCCGCTGCACGCTCTTCGCGACTGCGGCGTCTCGGATCGCGCTGTCGCCGCGGGTCGGCCTCCGGGTGCTCGCGCACGGCGCGCTGGACGTCTATCTCAAAGGCGGCGCGTATCAGCTTCGCTGCGATGACCTCCGGCCCGCCGGGTCCGGAGAGGCGTACCTGCGGCTCGAGGCGCTCCGCAGGCGGCTCCGCGAGGAGGGGCTGTTCGCCACCGAGCGCAAACGCCCGCTTTCCTCGACGCCGCGGCGGATCGGTGTGATCACCAGCCCAACTGGCGCCGCCTGGCACGACGTGCAGACCGTCGTCGCACGTCGCGACCCGCGGGTCGAGATCATCTTTGCGCCAGCCCAGGTCCAGGGACCGGGCGCCGTCGAATCGATGATCGCGGCATTCGACGGCTTGGCCCAGCTCCGTGAGCTCGACGCGATCATCCTCGCCCGCGGCGGTGGGGCCAGCGAGGACCTCTGGCCGTTCAACGACGAAGCGCTCATCCGCGCGGTCGCACGCTGCGCGCGTCCGGTGTGCACCGGGGTGGGGCATGAGTCGGACGTCACGCTGGTCGATCTCGTCGCCGACGTCCGCGCCCCGACGCCGTCGGTCGCGGCCGAGCTTGTCGTCCCCGACGCATCGGCCCGGATCCAGGCGGCGGTGCGGCTCGGACGCCGGATGGACGCTCGGGTCCACGCGCTCGTCGCCGACCGACGCCGCCGCGCCGTGGCGGCGCGACGGCTGATCGAGCGACAGGCCCCGTCCGCGCGCGTCGGCGCCCTCCGCCAGCGGCTGGACGATGACCGCCGGCTCCTGGATCGGGCGATGGCTCGGCTGGTGCCGGCACGCCGCGCCCGGGCGGTCGGCGCGGAGCGCCGCCTCGCCGCGCTCTCGCCCCTGGCGGTGCTCGGCCGGGGCTACGCGATCGTCGAGGATGCTTCAGGCCGGGTGCGGAGCGATGCTGCGGGCCTCGCCGCCGGAGAGCCAGCCCGCCTCCGGATGCGTGACGGCCGGGCGACCGTCACGGTGCGGACGGTCGAGCTCAGCACTGGCCGGACGGAGGTGCGAGATGGCGCGCGCTGAACGGGAGCCGTCCGCGGTCGGATCGGGTGCACCGCCCCAGCCGGTCGAGGCCGCGCTGGCCCGGCTCGAATCCATCGCTGACCGACTCGAAGATCCGGCGCTCGAGCTGGACGAGGCCGTACGCCTCTACGAGGAAGGGCTCCGCCTGTACGGCGAGTGCACCGCGCGCCTCGACGCGGCCGAGCTGCGGATCACCCAGCTCGTCGACGCGATCGCCAAACAGGGGACGAGAGATCGTCCGGCAGGCGAATGAGCCATCAGCCGTACGGAGTAGTCCGGTAGCCGAACGGTATCAGCTCATCCAGAAGGCAACGAAGAGGTAACACCTAGGCTCCCGGCGCGGTTATGACAGGTGAACACTGTCGTGACCGGCTCCAAGTGTCCCCTATCGGAACAATCGAGGGATAGCTTGGCTGCCAGGGAAAGGACCGGCTGGTGCCCAAGCTCCTCACCCCGATCATCGGTGCGATCCTCCTCGCGAGCACGGTCCTCGCGGCGCTTCCGGCCCCGGCCGCCGCCGCGACGCTCGACCAAGGGGAGAACGCGCTCCTCACTGCGGTGAACGGCTTCCGCGCCGGACGCGGCCTGCCGACGCTCGTGGCGTCGGACACCCTTACCTATGCGGCCAAGTGGATGGCGACCGACATGGCGGTGAACAGCTACTTCTCGCACACCTCGTTGGATGGGCGCAGCCCGACGCAGCGGATGGCCGATTTCGGCTACCCGGCGTTCGCGACCTGGGCCGGTGAGGACCTCGCCGCGGGATACAGCGGCGCGGCCGACGTCCTGAACGGCTGGCTGAACAGCCCGGCCCACCTCGCGGTCCTCACCAATCCGGCGTATCGGGCGATCGGCATCGGCCGGGCCTACAGCGCGGCCTCGGCCTACGGGTGGTACTGGGCCGCCGACTTCGGAGGCCAGCTCGACGCTCCGACCACGATCCAGCGCTCCGACCCCGGCTTCCATGCCGCGTTCGCCGCTCAGAGCCCCAACCCGACGCTCGCCCCCGGCCAGAGCACGACCCTGGTCCTGGCCCTCCGGAACACCGGATACCGCGGCTGGTACCTCGGAAGTCCGGGCCAGCAGGCCAACATCGCGACCGCCGACCCGCTCGATGTCGCGCGGCCGGACATCGCCGTGAACTGGCTCTCGCTCAACCGACCGGCGACGACGACGACCGGCTACGTGGGTCCTGACCAGGTCGGCTGGTTCCAGTTCCAGGTGAAGGCCCCGGCGACGCCGGGCATCTACCGGCTCGCGGTCCGCGGCGTCGTGGACGGCACGACCTGGCTCGAGGACCCGGGGGTCTACTTCCTCATCACCGTTCAGTAAGGAACGGTCAGCCCGCGCGGTGCGCGCGGAGGAACGGCTCGAGCATCTCGAGGAACAGCTCCGGCCGGATGCCGTGGATCCGATGGCCCTGTCCCGGGAAGCGCTGCACCTGGACCCCCTTCTGGGCGCCAAGGCGCTCGGCCTCGTGGGGCGCGAGGGCGCTGTCTTTGGGATCCGCGGCGAGCAGCAACGTCGGGACCGGTACGACCGCCGCTTCGAGCGCCGCGCGGCCAGTCGGGTCGCCGGCGATGAAGGCTTCGACGAAGGCCGGATCCAGATCGGCGTAGTACGTCGCGAGGCGCTCGGGCGCGTAGAAGCCGCGGACCTCTCCGACGGTGCGTTCCCCATGTGGGCCGGGAGCGGGGAGCGGGAGTTTCGCGACGGCTGCCTTGAGCGCCGCAGGCTCGGCCTGCACCGCGAGGGCCGCCCGTAGAGCCTCGTAGTACGCCCCGCGCCAGCCCGTCCCGTACAGGCTCACGACCGGATCCTCGAGGACGAGCGCGCGGAATGGTCGCGGGTCCTGCGCCGCGGCAAGCAGCGCGGTCGCGCCCCCGAGCGAGTGCCCGATGACGATCGCTTGCCGTCCAACGAGTGCCAGGATCCGGTGCAGGTCGCCGGCGAGCGCGTCGACGGTGTATGAGGCGGCTCGTCCGCTCTTCCCGTGGCCGCGCGCGTCGTAGGCGATGACGCGGTACCGCGTGGCGAGGCGGGGGAAGATGTTCTCCCAATCCTCCGCCCGGAATGTCGCGCCGTGGAGGAGCACGAGCGGCGCTTCGCCCTCCAGGCCACCGCCGGAGTCGTAGTAGCTGAGCTTGGGATCGCCCTTCAAGGTCCGCGAGCGGGGAAGGCGCTTTGGCATCGCGGCGAGTCTAGTGTTCGGTCCCGGTGCGGGACCGTACACCCCGTGCACTACGCTTCGGGCCCGTGACGGCGGCCACAGCGCGCTCCGCGTCGACACGCACGCGGCTCGACCAGCTCCTGGTCGAGCGCGGGCAGGCACCCAGCCGCGAACGGGCCCAAGCGCTCATCCTCGCCGGCGCCGTCCGCGTCTCCGGAGAGGTCGCGGACCGCGCCGCCCTCCCGGTCCGCACCGACGCGGTGGTCACGGTGGACCCCGGTCCGCGCTTCGTCTCGCGTGGTGGCGAGAAGCTCGACGGGGCGCTGGAGGATTTCGGCGTGAGCGTCGCCGGCGCGGTCGTGCTCGATGTCGGGGCATCGACCGGCGGCTTCACCGACCGGGTGCTCCAGGGTGGGGCGCGGCTGGTCTACGCGATCGACGTTGGGCACGGACAGCTGGACTGGCGCCTCCGCACCGACCCGCGAGTGATCTCACGCGAAGGCGTGAACGCGCGCACCGGATTCGTCCTCCCGGAGCCGGTCGACCTCATCGTCGCCGATCTGTCCTTCATTTCGGTCGCGCTTGCGCTGCCGCCATCGTTCGCGCACCTGCGCGACGGAGGGGACGTCATCGCGCTGGTGAAGCCGCAGTTCGAGGCCGGACGTGCCGCGGTCGGCCGCGGCGGCATCGTGCGCGATCCCGCGGCGCGTGCGGACGCGGTGGTGGCCGTCGCCGAGCGCTTCACCGCCGCGGGGGTCGCCTGCGTCGCGATCGCGCCCTCCCGGCTTGCCGGACGCGAGGGGAATCGCGAGATCTTTATCCACGCCCGCAAGGGCGACGCCGGGCTGGCGCCCGGTCGGATCCGCGAGGCGGCGCGGGAGGCCGCCGAGTGAGATTCGCGCTCGCGGTACGGCCGGACCGGCAGCCGGCGATCGCCGCCGCGCGGGCGGCCGCGGGTCGGATGCGCGCGGCCGGGCATGACGTGGTCGAGGTCAACCTCGACGCGGCCGATCTCGCGGCCGCGGTGGCCGGCGTGCCAGTGGCCTGCGTCTTCGGCGGCGATGGGACGATGCTCCGGGCCGCGCGCGCGTTCGCGCCGCTTGGCATCGGCCTGCTCGGCGTGAATCTCGGCCGCCTCGGGTTCCTCACGAGCACCGCCCTGGATGACTTCGACGGTGTCATCGCCGAGGTCGCCGCCGGCCGCTACACGACCGAGGAGCGGACGCTGCTGGAGGCACGGCTGATCCGCTCCGGATCGGAGGTCCTCCGCGTACTCGCCCTCAACGATGTCGTCGTGGCGCGCGCGGAATTGGTCCGCTCGATCCACGTCGCCGCGCGCATCGACGACGATCCGTTCACGGTGTACTGGGCCGACGGGCTCATCGTCGCGACCGCGACCGGCAGCACGGCCTATGGGTTCTCGGTGGGTGGCCCGCTCATCCTGCCGTCGTCGCGC
>JAYVCA010000024.1:0-8211 GCA_043750135.1 Chloroflexota bacterium
CGACGCAGAGATCATCCGGATCACCAGGGGGGATCATGCGCGCACTCCTCTCCGTTGACGACAAGACCGGCCTCATCGTGCTCGCACGCGGTCTTCAGGGGCTCGGCTGGGAGCTCATTGCCACCGACGGCACGCGGGCGGCGCTCGCGTCCGAAGGCGTGACTGCACGATCGGTCGAGGCCGTGACCGGCTCGCCATCGCTCCTCGACGGCCGGGTGAAAACGCTCCATCCGAAGATCCACGCTGCCCTCCTCGCGCGTCGCTCGAACGAAGTGCACGTCCGCGAGCTCGCGGAGCACCAGATCGAGCCGATCGACCTCGTCGCGGCGAACCTCTACCCGTTTCGTGAGGCCGTTGCTGCCGGCGTGAGCGGCGATGCGCTCCTCGAGAAGATCGACATCGGTGGCGTCACGCTGTTGCGCTCCGCGGCGAAGAACTACAACGACGTGCTCGTCCTCTGCCGGCCTGAGAAGTATGGCCCGGTCCTCGAGGAGCTTCGCGCTCGCGGGGAGATCTCGGTCGAGACGCGGCGCCAGCTCGCCGCGGAGGCGTATTCGCACACCGCCGCCTACGACGCGGCGATCGCCGCCCGTCTCGCCACGGACGCAGGCGTGTCCTTCCCCGACGAGGTCACGCTCTCGCTGCGCAAGATCCGCGACCTCCGCTACGGCGAGAACCCGCACCAGCAGGCCGCGTTCTATGCGGTCCGCGGCGAGCACGGCGCGATGACGACGATGGAGCAGCTTCACGGCAAAGCGACGAGCTTCAACAACATGCTCGATATCAATGCCTCGTGGAAGATCGCATCGGACTTCACCCAGCCGACGGTCGCGATCGTGAAGCATCAGAACCCCTGCGGGATCGCGTCGGATATCGATATCTCGAAGGCCTATCGGGGCGCGTTCGCCTGCGACTCCGTCTCCGCGTTCGGCGGCATCGTCGGCTGCAACCGCGAGGTCACCCGCGAGCTGGCGGAAGCGCTGAAGGACACATTCTACGAGGCGATCATCGCGCCGTCCTACGCTGACGACGCGCTCCCCCTGCTCCGCGAGCGGAAGAATCTGGAGATCCTGGCCGTGCGCGGGTACACCCCGCGCCTCCGCGGACGGGCGCGCGAGGGGTCCCTGGACTTCAAGCGCGTCTCCGGCGGCCTGCTCGTGCAGACGCCGGACGAGTCGGTCTCTGATGAATCGAACTTCAAAGTGGTGACCGAGCGCCATCCGACCCTGGAGGAGCTCACCGACCTCATCTTCGCCTGGCGCTGCGTGCGCCACGTCACCTCGAACGGGATCGTGCTCGCCAAGGGCCTCACCACCGTCGGCGTCGGCCCGGGACAGCTGTCTCGCGTCGTCGCGGTCGACGTCGCGGTGCGCAAGGCCGGCGAGAACGCGCGGCTGGCGGTCATGGCCTCAGACGCGTACTTCCCGTTCCCCGACGGGATCGAGGTGGCGGCGCGCGCCGGCGTCACGGCGATCATCCAGCCTGGTGGCTCGCTCCGTGATTCGATGATGATCGATACCGCGAACCGCCACCGGATGGCGATGCTGTTCACCGGACGGCGCCACTTCAAGCACTAGGCCCGCCGAGCGCGAGGAAGGCCCGGACGCGCGCGCTGATGCCCGGGGCGTCGAGCCCGTGCGCGGCGTTGTGCTCCCGCCAGGTCCCGTAACGGCGATGCTCGACGTTCGGCACGCCGATGGCGAGCAACCGGTGCGGCACGTCGCCCAGCGCCTCGCTCACCGCGGCGCTCGAGGTGCCGGCGAGGTATGGCTCGACGAGGATGATGACCGGAGCGCCAAGCGTCGCTCGCAACGTTGCGGCGTCGAACGGCCGGACCGTCGTCGCGTAAAGCACAGTCACATCGAGGTCCGCGGTCGCCGCGAGCACCGCGTCCAGCAGCGGGCCGACCACGATGACCGTGGCCGCGGTACCGCGCCGCTCGATCGTCATCCGGTCCGGCTCGACCGGTCGCGCCTCGATGTTCCGTTGCTCGGAGAGCCGGAGGTAGACCCGGCCGTCGCCCGCGGCCGCCGCGCGCAGGAGTGTCTCGGCCTCGTCGGGATGCCCGGGGACGGCGATGTCCCAGCCCGGGAGCCCGCCGATGACCGTCACGTCCTCGGGCGCCTGGTGCGTCCGTCCGTTCGCCGCCACGTCGTACGAGGCGCCGATGCTCACCACGATCGCGCCGACGTCCTGGTGCCCGAGGTCGAGCTTGAGCTGTTCGTAGGGCCGCTCGACTGCGAAGGGCGCGTAGGAGTGGATGATCGGCCGGAATCCGGCGAGGGCGAAGCCGCCGGCAACGCTCACCATGAGCTGCTCGCGGATCCCGACGTTCACCACGCGCGCGGGGTGGCGCGCCTCGGCCGGGGCGAGCAGCGCCTCCCCGATGTCCGCCAGGATCACCGCCAGGCGTGGATCAGCGTCGAGGAGCTCGGTGGTCGTCGCGGCGAACCGCTCCCGCATCGTGTCCACGCTCAGGCCGTTCGCTCGACGCTCGCGACGATCGCGAGCGGCCGTGCCGGATGCGGCACGGTGAACGCCGCCTCGAGCGCGTCGTGGTCCCGGCCGCTCGCTGCGACGGCCGCCCAGCCCTCCACCGCGAAACGGGCGCCGATGCCTCCGGGCCAGCCGTGCGTCGCCGACGCGTTGTCCACCGCCACGCAGATCAGCCGTTCGAGGCCCAGACGCCCCGCGAAGGCGATCGCCTCATGATTGCTTCCTTCATCGAGCTCGGCGTCGCCAACCAGGCAGTAGATGCGCGGCTCCGGCCGGCCGGCGGCCCGCAGTCCGAGGACGAGTCCGACCGCGATCCCGAGGCCGTGGCCGAGCGATCCGCTCGCGATCTCCACGCCGGGGATGAGCGTCCGGTCGGGGTGGTAGCCGAGGGGGGAGTCATAGCGGCCGAACGTTGGCAGCAGCTCGGGTGCGATGAAGCCCTTCGCCGCGAGGACCGCGTAGTAGGCCATCGGTCCGTGGCCCTTCGACAGGAGGAACCGGTCCCGATCGGGGTCGTCCGTCCGATCCGGGTGCACCCGCAGGATCCGGTCGTAGAGGACCCAGAGGACGTCGAGCGTCGAGGTCGCGCTGAACGAGTGCTTCTCGTCGCCGGTCTGGGCCGACATGAGGCGTGGAAGATCGTCGTAGCCGAGGGCCGGCGGGGCGGTAAGGGCCATCGACCGATGGTGCGACCTCAAGTGCACTTGAGGTCAAGCCCTATCCTTGCGTCATGCTGGCGCTCGATGGCACGATCACGATCGGGGAGCTCGCCGCACGGAGTGCCGTCGCGACGTCGGCCCTGCGCTTCTACGAGGCTCGCGGGCTCATCCGCGCGGACCGCACCGCCGGCGGCCAGCGCCGCTACAGCCGCGCCACGCTCCGTCGCGTCGCGTTCATCCGTGCCGGCCAGCGTGTTGGGCTGTCTCTCGCGGCGATCGGAACGGCGCTCGCGGAGCTCCCCGCCGGACGCACGCCGACGAAGGAGGACTGGGCACGCCTCTCGCGGTCGTGGCAGGCCCATCTCGACGGGAAGCTCGCCGAGCTCGAGGCCTTGAAGACCAAGCTCACAGGCTGCATCGGCTGCGGCTGCCTCTCCCTACGCAGCTGTGCGCTCTTCAACGGCGATGACGTTGCCGCGCGGGGCGGCGCCGGCGCACGCTATCTCCTCGGCGACCGGCCCCCGGAATCACCGCAACGGCCAGAACGGTCGCAGCGGCCCGGTGCCGGGATCTCGCGGCCCCGGCCCTAGGCGAGCTCGAGATAGCGGAAGGCCTCCGCCCGCTCAAGGCCCCAGGCCCGTCCGGTCGCGCCGGCGAACGCATGCATCCGCTCCGCGAGCTGGCTGAACTGCCCCACCTGGCTCACGTGACGCGAAAGGGCGGCGAGCTTGCGCGGCATCGTCGTCGTGATGTCGAACCAAATGTTCGGGTCGGCGGTCCCGAACAGCAGGACGCGCGAGACCCGGTGGTGGGTCAGCCCCTTCGTGAGTTGCTCGGGGAAGAAGAGATGGTCGCGCGCGGCGATGATCCCGTCGAGCGCGGACCAGCCGGCGACGCGATGGTCCGGGTGCAGCTGGTACTGGCGCCAGGGGTCCTGGCAGAAGACGAGATCGGGCTTGTGCACCCGGATCGCTTTGCAGACCTCGGCGCGCAGACGCATTGCGACCTCGAGCTCGCCGTCGTGATGACGGAGGAACGAGAACCCGGTGACTCCGACCTCGGCGCCGGCGGCGCGTTGCTCGCGCTCACGGATCTTCGCGATCCGGGCGGCGGTCATCGTTGGGTCGTGGGTTCCCTTGTCGCCGCTCGTGAGCAGGCAGTAGGAGAGCTCGACGCCCTGTTCGCTCCAGAGACCCAGCGTGCCGGAGCACCCGAAGTCCGCGTCGTCCGGGTGCGCGAAGATCGCCATCGCCTTACGAGGGAGCTGGAATGGCTCGCTCACGAGACCTCCATCGGTGTTGGGATCAGCTCGTCATACAGCCTGAGGATCAGGTCGCCGACGCGGTCCCAGGAGTAGTCCTGCGCCCGCAATCGAGCTCCCGCCGCGAGCCGGGTGCGCAGCCCGTGGTCCAGGAGCAGCCGCGCCATCCCTTCGGCGAGGGCCTGTTCGTCGCCCGCCGGCACGAGGTATCCGGAGATCTGATCCTCGATCACCGTCTGGAGCCCGCCGACCCGGGTCCCGAGGACCGGCGTGCCGCAGGCCATCGCCTCGAGGGCGACCAGGCCGAACGACTCGGTGAGCGAAGGGACCGCGCAGATATCCGCCGCCGCGTAGAAGAGGGCGAGCCGTGGCTGGTCCTGCGAGCCGACGAAGTCGACGGTGTCCTCGAGACGATGCTCGTGCACCAGACGCCGCAGCTCGATGATCTTGTCGGTCTCCGGTGCATCCTCGTCGTCGTTCAGCGCGCCGCCAACGATGAGCAGGCAAAGGTCGCTTCGGAGGTCCGGGTACCCCTGGAACAGGAGCCCGATCGCACGCAGGAGCACATCGATGCCCTTGATCTGCTCGATCCGACCGACGAAGAGCACGACACGCTCGCATTGATCACGTCCGAGCGCGCGCCGGGCATCGGCTTGCCGGACCGGATGAAAGACACCGGGGTCCACGCCGCATGGAATGATCCGGATCTTCGACGCCGGCGCCGCGTAAAAGCGCCGCAGCTCGGCGGCCTCGATCTCGCTCGCCGCGACGACCGCCTGGGAGTCGCGGACGGCGCGACGCTCGATGGCCACTCGGACATCGCTCTCGCCGTCGACGTCCTCGTCCATGACCTCGCGCTTCACCAGACCGAGCGTGTGGAACATTTGGACCCGTGGGACGCGCCAGCGCTCGGCGAGCACCTCGGCGACCTCAGCGGAGAGCCAGTAATGGGAATGGATGAGGTCATAGCGCAGTCCCTCAGCGGCGACGAATGCCTCGACATGCTCGGTGAATTCGCCGATCTGATCGTGGACCTCCATCTTCGGGATGTAGGAGAGCGGCCCGGTCTCGATGTGGATGACCCGTGCCCCCGGAACGATCTCCTGGATCCGCGGGTGATCCACTTCACGCTGGCGAGTGAAGACGTCGACCTCGATGCCGCGACGCGCGAGATCCCGCGCAAGCTCGCGTACATAGACGTTCATCCCGCCGGAATCGCGGCCGCCGAGCTTGGCCATCGGGCAGGCGTGGACCGAGAGCATGGCGATCCGCACCAGCAAAGTTTAGTTGCGGCGGCACCGACCCGTCGGCCTTGAATACACTGACGCCTCTGCGAGTGCTCATCGCGCCACAGTCGTTCAAGGGCAGCGCCGACGCGGTCGCCGTGGCCGCGGCCATCGCCCGCGGCATCCGGCGAACGCTTCCTGATGCTCGTTGCGACGAGCTCCCGCTCGCCGATGGAGGCGAGGGTACCGTGCACGCGCTCGTTCGTGCGACGAACGGAACGCTCCATCGAGCACGGGTCCACGATCCGCTGCTCCGGCAGATCGATGCGGAGTGGGGGACCCTGGGCGACGGGACGACCGCGGTCATCGAGATGGCCGCGGCGAATGGCCTTCCGCTTCTCGGTGAGGACGAGCGCGATCCGCGGCTTACGTCGACCCGTGGCACCGGCGACCTCATCGTCGCTGCGGCGATGAGTGGCGCGCACCGGATCATCGTCGGCATCGGCGGGAGCGCGACGAACGACGGCGGGGCAGGAATGGCGCGAGCGTTCGGATATCGGTTCCTCGACGCGGCCGGCGCTGAGCTCCCGGAGGGCGGGGCGGCTTTGGCTCAACTCCATCACCTCGATGGTCAGACCGATCCGCGGCTCATCCGTCCCTCGATCGAGGTCGCCTGCGACGTCCGCAATCCGCTTCTGGGTCCGGAAGGCGCGTCCGCGATCTACGGACCCCAAAAGGGCGCGACGCCCGCGATGGTCGCCGAGCTCGATGCCGCGCTTGCGCGATATGCCGATATCGTCGAGGGATTCGTTGGCCGGAACGTGCGCGATGTCCCCGGCGCCGGTGCGGCAGGCGGCCTCGGAGCGGGGCTGATCGCATTCCTCGATGCCCGTTTGCGGTCCGGCGCCGAGCTCGTACTCGGCGCGGCCCATTTCACCGAGCGGCTCGGTGGTGCGGACCTGGTGATCACCGGGGAGGGCCGCATCGACGCGCAGAGCGTGTACGGCAAGCTCACCCAGGCTGTGGTCGACACCGCCCACGCGGCCGGCATCCCGGTCGCGATCATCGCCGGGGGTACCGGTCCGGGCTACGAGGCGCTGCGCGAGCGCGGCGTTGCCGAGATCGAGATCTCCGCGCCCGGCGGGATGCCGCTTGCGGAGGCGATGGCGCGTGCCGAGGAGCTCATCGAGGCGGCGGGCGAGCGGCTCGCGCGACGTTTCCGTTAGCGTGTAGCAGGAATGAACGAGCCTCGGCGCGATCGCACCCCCGGTCTGGAGCTTGTTCGCATCACCGAGGACGCGGCCATCGCGGCCGCCCATTGGATGGGGCACGGGGATAACACCCAGGCTGACCGCGCCGCCGTCGAGGCGATGCGCAAGACGATGGACGATGTCTCCTTCAATGGCACGATCGTCATTGGCGAGGGTGAGCGCGACGAGGCTCCGATGCTCTACATCGGCGAGAAGGTCGGGAGCGGCACCGGGCCCGAGGTGCATATCGCGGTCGACCCGCTCGAGGGCACCAACCTGGTCTCAAAAGGCCGCGCGAATGCCATTGCGGTCATGGCGGTGTCCGAGCCCGGCGGCCTGTTGCACGCGCCCGATACGTATATGGAGAAGCTCGCAGTCGGTGCGCCGGCGAAGGGGAAGGTCGACCTCGACCGACCGGTGGCGGAGAACCTGAAGATCATCGCCGATTCACTGAACCGCGAGGTGCGTGACCTCACGGTCGTGGTCCTCGACCGCCCGCGTCACGAGAAGATCATCCAGGACGTCCGCCAGGCCGGTGCACGGATCAAGCTGATCGACGACGGTGACGTCATCGCCGCGCTTTCGGTCGCCGTAGCCGGGACCGGCGTGCATGCGGTCATGGGCAGCGGTGGCGCCCCCGAGGGCGTCCTTGCCGCAGCCGCGCTCCGTTGCCTTGGTGGCGAGATCCTCGGGCGGCTGCGGTTCCGCAACGATGACGAGCGTGCCCGTGCCAAGCGCATGGGGGTCACCGACGAGAAGCGCATCTATCGCACCGAGGACCTTGCCAGCGGTCGCGACCTACGGTTCATCGCCACCGGCGTGACCGACGGCGAGCTCCTCCAGGGCGTCCGCTTCTTCGGACATGGAGTGCGCACCCACTCGATCCTGCTGGACGGCACCCGCGGGAAGCTGCGGTTCATCGACACCACCCATTTCGAGGACCCCGACCAGCCTCCCGTCATCCGCCTCTAGCCTCCCCTAGCCACTTTGGGGCCTTGTCACCAACGTATTGACGCCTGGCCCCGAGCCGATTATCGTCCCGCCCGATGCCCATCATCCGCACCCGGATCCGCAGACCGGCGCCTGTCTCTGACACCCTGCAGCAGCTGGGTGATCGGATCCGCCAGGCCCGTGCGGACGCTGGCCTAAGCCAAGCGCAGCTCGGAACGCCGCACTTCACCCGGGCCTACGTGAGCGCGATCGAGCTCGGCAAGGTGCGTCCGGCAATGAAGTCCCTCGAATTCCTCGCCGACAAGCTCGGTAAGCCGGTCTCATTTTTTGTGCAGGACGAAGAAGCGGATCGCCGACGCACGGAGCGG
>JAYVCA010000025.1:0-4223 GCA_043750135.1 Chloroflexota bacterium
CTCCCCTGGCTGGCCGAGCTCATGCCGGAGCTCTTCCTTGAGCTATCGCCTGAGCTCGCCAAAGAGAAGGAGATCGCCAACGGCGACTACGTCCGCGTCATCACCGAGCGAGGCACCACCGAGGCGCGGGCGCTCGTGACAAAGCGGCTCCGGCCATTCCTCATCGACGGGAAGACCGTCCATCAGGTGGGGATGCCGTGGCACTGGGGCTATCAGGGCATCGCCACCGGCGACATCGTGAACAACGTGAGCGCCCTCGTCGCCGATCCCAACGTCACCATCCACGAAGGCAAGGCCTTCACCTGCCGCATCGAGAAGGGACGGGCCCGGACATGAGCGAGAACCGTGGCATGTTCGTCGATACCTCGGTCTGCACCGGCTGCAAGGCCTGCCAGGTCGCCTGCAAGCAGTGGAACGAGCTGGAGATGGAGGACGAGGCTGCCGTCCGGAACCACACCGCCTTCATCGGCGACTCCTACGACAACACCGGGCACCTCTCCTCGACGAACTGGCGGCACGTGAAGTTCATCGAGCAGATGGCGCCGACCACCGAGAGCCTCGATCGGTCCGACCCGCGCTGGCTCATGATGTCCGACTCCTGCAAGCATTGCGAGCAGGCCGGCTGCCTCGAGGTGTGCCCTACGGGCGCGCTATACCGCACCCAGTTCGGCTCCGTGGACATCCACCAGGATGTCTGCATCGGCTGCCGCTACTGCGTGGGCGCCTGCCCGTTCGGGGTCATCGCGTTCAACCACAAGACCGGCCGGGTCAACAAATGCACCCTCTGCCAAGACCGCCTTGAGGCGGACCAGGGCGCCGCCTGCGCCAAGGCCTGCCCCACGGCGTCGCTCACCTTCGGAAAGGTCGACGACCTGAAGGCGATGGCCTCCGCTCGAGTGAAGGCGCTCCACGGCCGCGGTCAGACCGACGCGTACATCTACGGCTGGGATCTTGGCAACAGCGGGACGATCACCCAGGGCCCGAACAAGGGGACCGCGGTGCAGGACGTCGAGGTCGTCGGAGGCCTGAACGTCTTCTATCTGCTTCTCGACAAGCCCGAGGTCTACAAGCTTCCGGCGCACGCGGCGCTGCCGCAGCGCAACTTCGCCCCCTCGGCCGGCGTCGCGCTCATCTCAGCCGCGGTGCTTGGCGTGACCGGTCTCGCGGCCTTCCGGCGGCGCCGGATCGAAGAGAACGCGACCGCGGCGACGCCGCCGGCCGCGAGCTAGGAGGAAGCGATGCCAGACAGCTACGTCCTCCATCCGGAATGGGAGTGGCCGATCATGCTCGCCCTCTTCATCGCCGGCGTCGCGTCGGGTGCCTACGCCGCGATGGGCCTCATCCACGTCGCCGGCGACCGTGGAGATCAGGTCGTGGCCCACCGCCTCGCGTTCATTCCGCTCCCGCTGATGGCGATCGTCCCGTTGTTCCTCATCTTCGACCTCGGTCAGCCCGGTCGGTTCCTGAACCTCATCTTCCGCAGCCCCGGTGCGGCCGAGCGCGGCCCGAGCCCGCTGATGTTCAACGTGAATTCGCCGATGAACTGGGGGTCCCTCGCGATCCTCATCTTCTCCGGGTTCGCCCTGGTGGCCTTCCTGGACGCGCTCCACCACAGCGGCCGGCTCCGTCTCGCTTGGCTCGAGGGGATCGCGCACAACATCGGGTTCCTGGCCGTCGGCGAGGTGACCTCGATCGTCGTGAGCGGCTACAGCGGGGTGCTCTTGAACGTCACCAATCAGGGCGTGTGGTCCGATACGTTCCTCGTCGGCGCCCTGTTCATCGTCTTCAGCGAGCTCTCCGGCCTCGCGGTCGCGGCGATCGTGAGCGATCGCATGGCCGCCACCCGCACCTCGGCGGCAATTCGGGTAGCGTTCTTCGGGGCAGCGGTGGTCTCGGCGGTGGTCCTGGTGATCTTCCTGGTCAGCCTTGCCAGCGACGGCGTCGCGCTGCGGGCGCTCGTCGCCAGCCTTCTTGTCGGCCCGGTCTTCTGGATCGGCGTCGTCGGAGCCGCGCTCCTGGTGCCGCTCGTCCTTCTGGCGCCCCGCGCCCGCCATCTGCCGAATGGCCAGCTTGCCATGGTCGGCGTTGTTGTCCTGATCGGAGTGCTCGCGTTCCGCTACGCGATGTTCTACTCCGCCATCGCGTTCGTTCAATCCTGACCGGGACGACACCCCTCGAGATCGACGAAGCGCGCGCCCGCTGGCGCGCGCTCGCCGAGCTCGATCCGGCCCTCGGCCCGATCGCGGCGTTCCACGACGAGCGCCTGGCGAGCCGACGCGGGCAGCCCCCCTTCGAGGTCGCGCTGGAGCTGGATGCGGCGATGGCCACGGAGGCGATCACGTCGGGCAGCCCGCTCCTCGGCCACGCGACGCTCGCGTGTGATCCAGCCGAGATCCGGGCCGAGCTCCATCGCCTCGCACGCAACCTCTCTGAGACCAGCGCCGCCGGCACGCCGGCGCAGGAGAGCGCTACGCGCCTGGTGAACGCGCCGCTCGACCTTGCGCCGGTGCTCCAGGCGGCCCTCGATGGGGACCGGGCCGCGGTCGAAGGCGCGGCGTTCGCGGTCAACGTCGATCCGTCGGCCTTTGCTCAGCTTCTCGAGCTCGCGCTGCAGCCTGTGCTCTGGGAGGCCAGCGCACGGATCGCGGCGCTCGTCGGTCCGGGAGGCCTGGACAGCTGGTACCGCGGGTTCTGTCCGGTCTGCGGCTCGTGGCCCGCACTCGCCGAGCTCGTCGGGTCGGAGCGGCGCCGGGTGCTGCGCTGCGGACGGTGCGGCACCGGATGGTCCTGGATCGTTCTGCTCTGCCCGTACTGCGGAAATGACGATCATCGGAGCCTCGGCACGCTGCATGAAGCGGCCGACGACAGGCCGACCGCGCCAGAAAATCCGGGCGAGCCGGCCGCGGCAGCCGGGGCTCGCGTGGACACCTGCGAGCGATGCCACGGCTATCTCAAGGCGATCACGGCGTTCGCGTCGTATCCGGCGGTGCGCCTGGCGGCCGAGGACGTGGCGACCCTGCACCTCGACATCGCCGCACGCGAGGCCGGCTACCGCCGGCCGGGTGATGTGGACGTGGCGACGGCCGGGATCCCCCGACTGGTCAGGGAAGCCCGGCCGTCGCCGGATTCGTAGGATCGCCCGGGCGGACCGGTGCCTCGTCGGCGCCGAACTGCGTGGTCGAGGGTCTAGTGCGTGGCTGGGGGCGCGGTGTACGTCCCCGAGACCGGCTGGCCGTTCCCGCTGGTCCGCTCCCAGTCCGGAGCGGCCGAGGCGCCAGTGGACGCGCCGCTGCGCAGCTTGTCCACCTGGTCGCTGAGCCTGCGCCGGGCGTCGGTGCCGCTCACCGGGGTCATCAGCAGCGCGACCGCGGCCCCGACGACCGCCCCGGCCAGGAGGCCGATGGTGAACGCCGAGAACAGCGCGCCATCGTCATGGCCGCCGCCGGCCCGACGAGCCTGCGATCGTCCTTCGCCGATCACGTCATCTAGCCGCTTGGACGCCTGCGAGCGCAGGTCGTCGATCACCCCGTCGAGCTTGAGATCTTTGAGATCGAATTTTGCCATCGTGCATCCCCCTGTACCCTCGCCGGCCGTTCTATCGGGCCCGTCGCGGGGCGCAAAGCCTACTCCGCAGTAACGGTGCCAGCCCCGGCCGGCGAGCGGGCAAGCGCAGCCTCGATGAACGGGTCGATATCCCCGTCCAGGACCCGCTGGATGTCTCCGACCTCCAGATCGGTCCGGTGATCCTTGACCATGGTGTATGGGTGCAGCACGTAGGACCGGATCTGGCTCCCCCAGTCCGCGGCCTTCATCTCGCCGCGCTCCCTGGCTTGCTCGGCCTCCTGCTCCCGGACCCGCAGCTCAAGGATCCTGGCGCGGACGATGCGCATCGCCAGCTCCCGGTTCTGGAGCTGGGACCGCTCGTTCTGCGACGCGGCGACGATCCCGGTCGGCAGATGTGTGACCCGGACGGCGGTCTCGGTCTTGTTCACGTTCTGCCCGCCTGCGCCGGTCGAACGGTAGGTGTCGATCCGCAGCTCGTCGGGGCGCAGCTCGACCTCGGTCTCGGCCTCGACCGTGGGCGTGGGGTCCACGAGCGCGAACGAGGTCTGCCGCCGCTTCTGAAAGTCGAACGGCGAGATGCGCACGAGCCGGTGGGTCCCCCGTTCAGTGCGCAGATACCCGTAGGCGTAGTCGCCCTCGATCGAGAGCGTCGCGCTCTT
>JAYVCA010000026.1:0-5313 GCA_043750135.1 Chloroflexota bacterium
GGCCGCGGTCCAGGCACCAGAGCCGGCGGTCGCGGAGCTCCTGAATGAGCTCGAGCGGCGGCGATGGCCGCTGTACGAAGCGCTCCGCGACGAGATCGCCGATCTCCCGCGGCATCTGTCGATCCACAACGGCGGGATGCTCATCACCGCGCTCCCGCTCATCGACACCGTGCCGATCGAGCGCGCCACGATGCCCGGCCGGAACGTCGTGCAGTTCGACAAGCGCGACATCGAGGACCTCGGACTGATCAAGATGGACCTGCTCGGTCTGCGCACGCTGTCGCTCATCAAGGACTGCGTCGCGATGATCGACGAGCTTCACGCCGTTCGGCTGGACCTCGGGACGATCCCGCTCGAGGACCCCGCGGTGTACGACCTGCTCTGCGAGGTCGACACGGTCGGCGTGTTCCAGGTCGAGAGCCGCGCGCAGGGGCAGGCGCTGCCCCGGGTGCGGCCGCGCTGCTTCGCCGATATCGTGGTGCAGGTCGCGATCATCCGGCCCGGCCCGCTCCAGGGGAACATGGTGAATCCCTACATCCGTCGCCGGCAGGGTCGCGAGCCGGTGACGTACCCGCACCCGCTCCTCGAGCCGATCCTCAAGGAAACGCTCGGGGTCATCCTGTTCCAGGAGCAGATCCTCAAGGTGGCGATGGCCGTGGCCGGCTTCAGCGCCGCGGAGGCGGATCGGCTCCGTCGCGCGATGAGCCGGGCGCGCTCGAGCGCCGATATGGAGCGGCTGCGCGAGCCGTTCGTCCGCGGTGCGCTGGCGCGCGGCGTCGCTGACGGGATCGCGAACGAGATCTTCCGCCAGGTCGCGGCCTTCGCCGAGTTCGGCTTCTGCAAGAGCCACGCGGCAGCTTTCGCGCTCACCGCGTACCACACCGCGCACCTCAAGCTGTACTACCCGGCCGAGTTCGTGGTCGCGCTGCTGAACAACCAGCCGATGGGCTTCTACTCGCCGGCGGTCATCGCCGGCGACGCGAAGCGTCACGGGATCGCGGTGCTGCCGGTCGACGTCGATCGCTCTGGGGCGAAAGCGGTCATCGAGGAACGTCAGCGTGCGTCGGGGGCGGGGGTGTCTCCTTCGCTTGGGCGGTCGGGTGCGTCCGAGACGGCAGCGCGTCCCTTCGGACCGCCTCTTCGCTCACCAGACGCCCCCGCCCCCGGTGAGAACGGCCTGGCTGATCGGGACGCGCGGCCGTATGACGATCCCGTCGTCGATCGGTCGGTCACCATCGCGCGCCATCGTGCCTGTGCGATCCACGACATCCGGCTGGGGCTGTCCTCGGTAAAGGGGCTTGGAGAAGAGGAGGCCGACGGCATCATCAAGGAGCGCGAGACGCACGGGCCGTTCCGCTCGTTCGACGACTTTGCCAAGCGCGTCGGGATCAAGGAGGAGGCGCTTCGCAATCTCGCGCTCGTCGGGGGCTTCGACCGGTTCGGCGAGCCGCGCCGCGCCCTTCTCTGGCGGGCGCGGGAGGCGCATCGTGGCTCGCCGGCGTTCAGCCGGCCGGTGCTCGCGTATCCGGCGACCGCCGCACCGCCGCTCCCGGCCCTCTCCGAGCAGGAGCGCGCGGCGCTCGACTACCGGATCACCGGCATCCCGATCGGTCCGCAGGTCATGCGCTTCTACCGTGAGCGCCTCATCGCGCGCGGCGTGGGCTCATCGGCCGACATCCAGCGAGGCACGCACGGGCAGCCGGTCCACGTGGCCGGCGCCATCGTGGTGAAGCAGCACCCCGAGACCGCCAAAGGCCATGTCTTCCTCTCACTGGAGGACGAATACGGCCTGCTGAACATCATCATCCGGCCGGCGACCTACGCGACATATAAACGCGTCGTCGACCAGGGCGGCGCCGTCGTCATCCAAGGCACCCTCCAGCACGTCGACGGCGTGGTCTCGGTCCTGGCAAAACGCCTCGACCCACTCGCCCTCTTCGTGAAGCTGGCCTCCCGCGACTGGCAGTAGAAGAACGGAACCGCGCTCCCGTGTCCCGATCACCCGGCCGTCACAAGGGGGGCGGGTTGTCTTCTGAGCGAAGAGTCGGTCCGCAGGGGCCTGTCACCGTCGCGCACGCACCTGACCGACCAAGCGAAGAGGACAACCCGCCCCCCGACGCACGCCGTCCGCGTCCTCGCCCAACGGACGTGTTCGCCAGGGACGATGCGCTACTTCACGGTGACGGTGCCGACCATCGACTTGTGGATCGCGCAGAAGTAGGCGTAGGCCCCGGCCTCGGTGAACGTGAAGCTGAAGGTTCCCGGCGCCTCCGCGAGCGGGCCGTCGAACTTCGAGTCCTTTGTCCCATCCTTGCCGCTGGTGACGGTGTGCTTCGTGGTGTCCTTGTTCGTCCAGGTGACCTTGGTCCCCTTGGCCACCTCGAGCGTGGCCGGAGCGAACTTGAACCCCGTCACCTCGACGGCCGACGAAGCGGCGGCGGCGGGCGCGGCCGGGGTCGTGGCGGCCGGGGCGGCCGAGCAGCCCGCGAGCAGGGCGAGCGAGGCAGCCGTGGCGAGTGCCGTGCGGGTGAGCGCGGTCATGTGATTCCTCCAGGCGATGTTCCCTCTCCATACGCAGCAGGACGCCCCGGGGATGTATCCCCGGGGCGTCCTGCAGGGAGGAGGGTTGGGTGGGTCAGTCAGTGGTAAAGGCGTAGGCCACGCGGGCCTCGTTCCCGATCGCGATGGTGAGCCTCCAGGAGCCGCTTACGACCTCGTCGAGAGACAGCTCGTAGCGGCCTGGCGTCGCTTCGCGGGAGATGAGGATGTCGTCGTGCTCGTGGCCGGTCTCGGTTCCGGTGTAGGCGAGGATCCCGGTGAGCGGTTTCCCGGCCACGATCTGGCCGGAGCGGTCGCGCAGGGTGATGGTCGCCGCGCGAGGCGTCCCGCTCGTTGGTGTGAACGCGACCTCGGCCCGGTACTCACCGGCCTCGAGGGTGCGCGCGCCGGCGACGAGGGACGACGCGGCCCCGGTGGGGGGCCGCGTCGTGTCGGAGGGAGCGGCCTCGAGGCTCAGGAGTCCGACCCCGAGGGCGATGCCCGCGGCGGCGGTGAGCCGAAGGAGGCTGCCGGCTGCCATGGTCTTAGAACTTCGCCGGGAACTGCTTGACGATGGCTTCGGCAAGCGGGTCCGAGATCTTCTGGCTGTGGCTCGCGGCGGTCTCGATCTTGTCGTACTGGGTCGGGTCCTTCGCGAACTGTGCGTTCACGAAGGCGGCGATCCCGGTGACGTGCGGGACGAGAAGCTCGCCAACGGCGCCCTTCGGGAGGTTCGGGTTCGCGCCCGAGAGGAAGGCGTCGAAGTCCTTGCGGTACCCGTCGAGGTCCGCGACGGCCTTGTCCTGGCCGGCCTTGTCACCCTTGGAGGTGGCGACGGTGTAGTTCACGAAGAAGCCGATGTGCTTGCGCCAGAGGTCGAGGAAGGTCGTCTTGGCGGCGTCGCCGTAGACGGAGCCGATCGCGTCGCCAAGGGCGACGGTGTTGGTGTCCAGGGTCGCGGCGCCAGCCTTGAAGCCGGCGTCGTCACCGCGGAGGGCAGCGCCGGTCGCGATGGCGGTGATCTGGACGTGCTCGTCGAGGAGCAGGTTCAGGGCGGTGCGGAAGTCCGATGCCTTGTTCGCCGCGCCGGGGAGCTTGTCCGGGAACTGCTTGGCGATCGCACCCGACAGCGGGTCGGCGATCTTCTGGCTGTGGGCGGCCACGGTCTTGATCTTCTCAGCGACCATGGGGTCCTTTGCCGCCTGGGCGTCGATGACCGCGAAGAGTCCGGTCACGTGGGAGATGAGCAGGTCGGCAACGGCGCCCTTCGGGAGGTTCGGGTTCGCACCCGAGAGGAAGGCGTCGAAGTCCTTGCGGTACCCGTCGAGGTCAGTCTTCGCCTTGTCCTTCTTGGCCTGGTCCTTGGCCGCTGCACCCTGGGTGTAGTCGACGAAGAAGCCGATGTGCTTGCGCCAGAGCTCGAGGAAGGTCGTCTTGGCGGGGTCGCCGTAGACGGAGCCGATCGCGTTGCCGAGAGCGACGGTGTTCTTGTCCAGGGTCGCCGCCGCGGCCTTGAAGCCGGCGTCGTCGCCGAGGAGGGCCGCGCCGGTCGCCTGGCTGGCGTTGTACACGTGGTCCATCAGCAGGAGGTTCATCGCGACCCGGAGGTCGGCCGACTTGCTGGTGGAGGTGGTGGCGGCCGGGCTCGCGCTCGCTGCGGCGGATGCCGCGGCGGTCGGAGCGGTGGTCGGCGCCTTGGACGGCGAGGCCGAGGACGTGCCTGCACCGGTGCAAGCGGCAGCTACGAAGGAGAGGGCGATCGCGCCGGCAGCGAGCCGGGGGAGAGTGCGCTTCATGGAATGTGTTCCTTTCATTTCTACCGGACGACGACCCGACCGGTCATGTTGTTATGGCGCGAGCAGAAGTAGGTGAATTCACCGGGCGTGGTGAAGGTGAAAGAGAAGCTCTTCCCCTGGTCGTCCATCGTTCCGTCGAAGGTGCTGGTCTTCTTCAGCTCGTAGTTGCCGAAGTCGTCCTTCTTGGTCGAGGTACCAGAGGTGACGGTGTGCAGGATCGCGTCGGCGTTCGTCCAGGTGACCTTCGTCCCGGCCGGGATGTCGAGGGTCTCAGGCTGGAAGCGAAAGGCGCTGATCACGACCTGCGTGCCGCTGGATGCCGGGGCCGCCTTCGTCGGCGAGCATCCGGCAAGCACGATGACCGCAAGGGTGCCGATGATCGCCAGTCGAGAAGGTTGCATCACAGACACACCTACGGCACCGGCGCCCCGTCCGGATGACCACGTGAGCAAAACCGCGTTCAACAGTTGCGTAACGGCCGTCGCTCAAGACACCGCCGGAGACAAGAACGGCCCCGGCACCTGTGTGCCGGGGCCGTTTGGGTGCGCGGAGAGGAGTGCTAGGCGGTGACGGTGGCGGTGTCGCGCGGGGCCATGAAGCCGAAGTAAAGGGCAAGTGCGCCGGTAACGACGTGGAGCAGGTTGTCTGCGAGGAGTCCGTCACCACCGGGGTTCAGGAGCGAGTTGAAGACCGATGCCGCCGCGAAGCCGAGGACGGCGAGAACGATGTAGACGATGCCGATGATCTGGGACGTAACCCGCGGGGTGAGCGGGCCGATCGGCATGAACGCCGAGATGAGCCAGAGCGCGCCGACGCCGAGGTGCGCGACGTTGTGCAGCGCGTTGACGCCGAAGATGCCCAGGAGCGGGCTCGGAAGGATGAATCCAAGCACGCCCACCAGGAAGTAGACCGCGCCGAAGACGATCGCAAAGGTACGGACCATGGTTGTTTTGCCTCCTTTCGCTGCAGATGGCCAACG
>JAYVCA010000027.1:0-4642 GCA_043750135.1 Chloroflexota bacterium
AAGACGGGCTTCGCCGCGAGCGACCGACGGGTGCGCGGCAGGATCATCGCTTCGCTCGCTGCGGCACCTGGCGGCCTCGCGCCCGCGGCGCTCACGCGCGAGGTCGGCGACCAGCGGGTCCCGGCGCTCTTGGTGGCGCTGATCGCCGAGGGCCTCGTCGAGCGACAGGCCCGCAGGGTCAGGCTGCCGGCATAGCCCGGCCCGCCAAGGCTGGCCGGCTCAGCGCTCTGCCGGAGGACCCGCGATCGCCAGCGCGTACCGGTCCAGGGTCAGGAGCTCGCGCGCGATCCCCACGACCTCGTCCTTCGTGACCGACCGAAGCTCACGCGGGTAGCGCTCGAAGTGATCGTCACCCAGATCGAAGAGCTCGGCCTCGAGGACCATCGAGGCGACCCCGGCGGGGCTCTCCAGCGCGACGTCGAGCTCGCCGACCAGCTTGTCGCGGGCCAGCGCGAGGTCGTCGTCGGCGATGTCCCCGTCGTGGATCTTGCGCAGCTCGTTCAACGTCTCGACGATCGCGCGCTCGACGTTCTGCGGATTCACGCCCATGCGTACGACCCAGGGCCCCTGCCCGAGGGTCCCGGCGATCGTGCTGAAGACGTAATAGGCCAGACCCAGGTCATCGCGGACCACGTGGCCGGCACGGCTGGCGAAGGTGTCCGCGGCGAACACCATGTTCGCGACCTGGGCCTGGGTGAACCGTGGGTCGGTGCGCGGCAGACCCAGCCAGCCGAGCACGACGTCGGACTGGGTCTTGTCCGGAAGCTCGTCGATCCGCCTGACGATCGCCGCCATCGTGACCACTGGACGTGGCGTCTCGATGCGCGCCGGACCGCGCCAGTCCCCGAAGGCCCGGTCGACCGCGTCGAAGGTCGCGCCGGTCTCGATCCCGCCGGCGATGACGAGGACCGAGCCGGCAGGATGGACCGCGGCGTGGTGGTACGCGCGCAGCTCGTCGGCGCTCGCGCTCCGCACGACGGCTTCGTCGCCGGACGGGCGGGTGTGGAATGGATGGCCGGCCGGATACGCGAGCTCGCGCCAGGCCCGCTCGGCGACGGCCCGCGTGTCCTTGGCCGCCTCTTCGAGAGCGGCGATGGTCTGCGACCGGACGAGCTCTACCTCCGGCGCTGCGAAGGCCGGTCGGAGCAGGGCTTCGGCGACGAGGTCCAGGTACGGCCCGAGGTCACCGGCCAGGCACTGTCCGGAGAAGACCGCGGCGTGCGACCCGACATCCAGCCGCGCGCTCGCCCCGAGCGCATCGAGCGCGTCGGCCCAGGCCGCCGCGTCTCGATCGGACGTGCCCCGCAGGAGCGCCTGCGCGGCCAGGCGCGCGACGCCCGGCCGGCCGGCCGGCTCGAACCATTGGCCGGCCCGGGTCGCCAGGAGTGCCGCGGCCGAGCGAAGACCCGGGATCGGGACGATCGCAACGCGCAGGCCATTGTCCAGGGTGCGCCGGTGCACGGTGTTCATGACGCGTCCACCTCGGGGATGAACCAGCCGACCGTCCGGATCCGTTCGCGGAACGTCGCCGCGGCCGAACGCTGGATGTCCGCCGCGGTCACCGCGGCGAGGGCGTCGTACCAGCTGCCGATCGAGGAGGCCGCGCCCGTCGAAAGGAGGGTCCCCAGGCGGTACGCGCGTCCGGTCACGGTGTCGCTCGGGTATGCGGTACTCGCGAGGAGCTGTCGGCGGACGCGCGCGAACTCAGCGGAGCCGAGCGGCTCGGCCGCGAGCCGGTCGAGCTCGACCAGGATCCGCTCCTCGACCGCCCGATGCGGCACCTCCGGCCGGAGGCTCGCCTCGACCCAGAACAGATAGGGATCCTTCATCAGCTGGAACGTCGCGTCGACATCGGTGGCCAGATTCGCGTCGATGAGCGCGCGATAGAGGCGCGACGACCGGCCCGACGCGGCGTCGCCGCCCCCACCCGCGCCGGCGAGTGCGACCGAGAGCGCGGTGAGCGAAGCGGCGCTGGGATCGGTCGCCGCTATCGAGCGGAACGCCAGCTGCACGATCGGGAGGGCTCCGCCGGCCCGTCGGACGACGACCCGCTTCTCGCCCATCTGGGATGGCTCCGGCGCTCGCGGCGGCTCGATGATCTCTCCCGGATCGAGCCCGGCGAACGCCGCGGCTGCCTGCTCGGCGAGCGCGGCGGCATCGCCGTCACCGACGATGACGACGTACGCGTTGTTCGGCGCGTAGTACCGGCGGTAATGCGCATACAGGCCGTCGCGCGACATGAGCTTGATCTCGTCCTTGCTGCCGATGACGCCCTGGCCGTACGGATGGCGGTCGAATGCGACCGCCTGGACCGCCTCCCCTAGGAGGAAGGAGGGGTCGTTCTCGTACCCCTCGCGTTCGCTCACGATGACCGAGCGCTCGGCCTCGGTCTCGCCGGTCTCGATGAGGGCGTTCCGCATCCGGTCGGCCTCAAGCTCGAGCGCGGTCGCATAGTGGTCACGCGGGACCGTCTCGAAATAACAGGTGACGTCCTCGTTGGTGAACGCGTTCCACTGCGCGCCGTAGCGGGCGAGCAGACGGTCGAGGTCGCCCTTGGGATGCGCCGGCGTCCCCTTGAACAGCATGTGCTCGAGGAAATGGGACATCCCGGTCGTGCCCGGGACCTCGTTCCGGCCGCCGACGTGATACCAGACCCACAGCGAGATGACCGGCGCGTGCCGTGCCTCCAGGGCGTGGATCACCAGTCCGTTGGCCAGCCGGAGCGTGGTGGGCTGCTCAGGTGTTGGGATGACCTAAGGCTAGCCTGACGCTACGCGCCGCGCTCTCGCCGCCACGCCGCGATCTGCGCGAACACGCCGCCGTCGCCGGCTCGGATCTGGCGGAGGTTCCGCTCGGCGACCAGCCGGGCTCGCCGCGCCGCGCGGGCGGCCCAGCGCGAGCGCTCGGGCACGATCCGGGCCTGCTCGGCGAGCGCACGCGCGACGTGGAGGTGCGCAAGGGTCTCCGCGATCCGCTCGGCATTGAGGAGAAACGGGCCGAGGTCCTCGTCGGTGGGCCGCCCGCGAAGCGCCCGAAGTCCTCTACGGCGGACGAGGCCGAGGGTGAGCGAACGAAGCGAGGCGACGTGCGCCCGACGTGCTGCCGCGAAGTCGCGCCCGGTCTCGCCGGTGAACGAGGAGCGCGCGAGCCAGGCCGAGGGACCCGCACCCACGAGCGAGGCGGGCTTCGCGAAGACCACCCGCATGAGGTCGCGAACCGCCATCAGCCCTTGGATCTGCGAGGTGCCTTCGTAGATCGGGAGGATGAGCGAGTCGCGCATGTGCCGTTCGACCTCGTATTCCGTCACGACGCCGTTCCCGCCGTGGATCTGGAGCGCGAGCCGGCAGACCCGGATCGCCTCCTCCGCGCCGTACCACTTCACCAGCGGGGTGAGCTCGCGGAGCTCGCGCGACGCGACCTTCACCCCAGGCGAGACATCACCCGCCGCTTCGGCGAACAGTGTGCGATCGAGCCGCAGCGACGCCTCCAGGAGGACGGCGCGCAGGCCACGCACGGTCGTCTCCATGTCGAGGAGCATCTCGGCGACCATCGGATGCTCGCGGATCGGCCGACCCATCTGGACGCGCGTCGCGGCGTACTCGCGCGCGGCCTCGAAGGCCGCGGTCGCCACGCCGAGGCCCTGGATGCCGACGCCGACGCGCGACTCGTTCATGAAGGTGAGGATCATCCGCCAGCCGTCGCCGGGGTTCCCGAGCGCTTCGGCTCGCGACGCCTCGAACGAGAGCGCGCAGGTGGGCGAGCCCCTGATCGTGAACTTGTGCTCCGCCCGCTCGATCGTGTAATTCGCGGTCGCCGTTCCGGACGGTCCGTCCGATGTGGGAGCCCGCTGATCAGCGATGAACAGCCCGAGCCCGTCGAGCCCCTTCGATCCGGGAACGCAGCGGGCAAGCACGATCGCGAACTGGCCGCTTCCTGCGGAGATGAACTGCTTCCGACCGGTGAGGCACCAGTGGTCGCCCTCCTGGGTCGCGCTCGAGGTGAGATTGCCGATGTCGGACCCGGCCTGCGACTCGGTCATCGCGACGCCGCCGATCCATTCGCCGCTCGCGAGCTTCGGCAGGTACCTCGCGCGCTGCTGGTCGGTGCCGTAACGGTGGATGAGCGCGGCGGGCGCCGAATGGAACGCGTGCTGGACCTCGGTGGAGAGGCAGGCCCGTGCGAGCATCTCGATGAGCATCGTATTGACGGTGAACGGGAGGCCTCCACCGCCGTACGCCGCGGGGATCGAGGGGCCGGAGATACCGAGCGCCGCGAGCCCGCGGAGGTTCTCCTTGACCGGCTCGCTCATGTCGACGCCGCCGTTCTCACGGACGACCCCGAGCTCGTCCACCTTCGCTGCGCGCGCCGCGATCTCGGTGCCGATGTACTTGCCGGCCACGGCGAGGACCTCGCGCCAGGCCGCCACGGTCTCGGCGACGTTCGCCCCCGGACCCTCGGTGAGCGGGACGACCCGCGCCCAGGGCACCAGGTGGTCGAACGACTCGACGAGGTCGGCGTTGTCGGTGAAATAGTTGCCGGTCTTCATGACATCACCTCATGCCGCGGGAGTGGTGCGCGTGCTGCCGCGAGCCGCCGCGTAGCGAAACGGCCCGCCGAGGAATGGCGGGAAGCCGAGGCCGAG
>JAYVCA010000028.1:0-2599 GCA_043750135.1 Chloroflexota bacterium
GGATCAAGCGCTCGCGCTGCGCCCGGAGGAACGACGGCCACTGTTCGAAGAGGTCGCCGGCGTCCGGCGGCACGAGCGGCGGCGCCGCCGCGCCGAAGAACTACTGGCCGAATCCGAGGCGAATCTCGCCCGGGTCGAGGACATCCTCAGCGAGCTGCGCCCGCAGGCCCGTCGGCTGGCGTCCCAGGCCGAGCAGCAGGCATCGCGCGAGACCACCGCTGGGGAACTGACCGACGCCCTGATCCTGGCCATGCACGCCCGCTGGCACGAGGCCGCCGCCCGGCTGGCGGTCGCGCAGGTGGAGCGCGACCACGTGCTGGCCGACGTGGAGGGGGCGATGACGGATCTGGGTGAGGCCGAGACGGCTGCTTCCGGCCTTTCGACTGAGCTCGCGATCCGGGCGAGGTTGGAGCGTGATCGGCGCGAGGCGCATGACGCGACCCGGACTGCTGCCACTTCGGCGCAGCTGCGCGATGCCCGGTCGGCGTCGGATCTCGATGCCCTGGAGCGCGATCGTGGTCGGCTGCTCGATGAGCGGGCCGCCGCGGAGGCGGAGATGGCCGTTGGCCGGCGATCGATGGCGGTCCCGGTGCCACCTCCGGACCTGGACCTTGGGGCGACCCTTGGGGAAGCGGAACACGAGTTGGCCGACGCTCTGGCTGAGCTGGCCGCTCTGCGCAGTGCCCGGCAGGCCCATGGCCAGGAGCTGGCCGCGCTGCGCCGCGCTGCTCTGGCCCGGCAGGCCGAGGCTGACACGGCCCGACGACGTCTGGCAGACGTGGAGCACCGCACGGCCGAGGCAGCCGGCGAGGCCGAAGCGTCCATGGAGCGACGAACCGTGCTGGACGTCGCCCTGGTCGGGGCTCGCCGCACGCTTGCGCAGGCCGTTGACGCCGAAGTCGCTGCCGCCGATCGCCGCGGAGCGGCCCGCGATTCGGCGAGTGCCGCCGAAGCCGAGCGAGCAGGCGCCCAGGAGCGCGCGGTGGCCGCCAGCGCGGCCGCGGCCGCCGTCCGGGCGCGCGTTGAGAGTCTCCTCGCCAGGCTTGCCGATGAGGAGACTCGCGGGATCGCTCGCGCTGCACGTCGCGTGGGCGGCCGGCGCCTCGACGAGGATCTCGCCATCGATCCGCCGCTTCGGGCTGCTACCGAAGCGGCGCTGGCCGAGTCGACGCGTGCCTATATCGTGCGTCTGGATGCTGTCGAGTCGCTGGCGAGCGAACGTGGGTCGCTCGTCGTCTCCGAGCGTGCCACGAGCGTTGGCGGCCCCGATGACGCGCGCGAGCGGCGGTTTCGGGAAGCGCTGGCCGCGGCCGGCGGTGGCACGCTGGACGGTGCCGTGCGTCGGGATTCGACGGGGGCTGCCCGGCGATTGCTGGCCCGAGCCGCCTGGTTGCCGGACCTTGCCGCCGCGCTCGCCATCCAGGCCGTTCTGCCACCGGGCTGGGTTGCCGTGCCACGGGACGGTAGTGCGACCGTCACGGAGTTCGCCGTGACATTCGGGGCGACGGAATCGGTCCTGGAACGACGAGCGGACGTGGCTCGCCTCACCGCCGAGCTGGTACGACTCGACGAGGGTGTCGCGCAGCTTCGGGAGGTCGCCGCGGAAGCGTCGTCGGCCGCCGCGTCCGCGCAAGCGGCAGCAGAGGCCGCAAGAGCTGATGAGAGCCGAGCCGGGGGTGCCCGTCGTGCCACCGAGGAAGCGGAACGACTCGCGGCTCGACGATTGGAGACGGTCGTGCGCGAAGCGTCCTGGCATGAGGCCCAGGCGGAACGCCTGCGGGCAGAACTGGAGCGTGGCCGGGCTGCCGTGGCGGCGCTGGCGGTGGAGCCGGGCGAAGGTAACGCGGAGATCGCTCCCGCAGAAAGTCCGGAGGATGGCGCCGGGATTGCCGCCTGGGACGCTCGAGCGACAGCCCTGCGCGCCCGACGCGACCGCCTGTCCGAAGAAGCGGGCGCCCGCGATGCGGCGCGGCGCGAAGCCGAGCATCGCCGGGCTCGAGCGGAAGCCGCGACGATGATGGCCGAAGAACGGATGGCCCGCGCCGACAGGGAGATCCTGTTGCTTCGGGAGCGTGAACGGGCGCTCACCGAGGAACGCGATGCGCTGCGGACGGAGATCGCCATCACTGCCGAGCGTGAGGTTACCGCGCGGACCAGCCTCGCAGAGGTACACGCCGCGGATGCAGCGGATCGGGACCGCCTTGCTACCGCGGAACGCGAGGCGACCGCGGCCCGGGAGCGCCTCCGCGCCGCCGACGTCCGCCTCCGCGCCGTCGACCACATGGATCTTGGAGCGCGCCTCGGGCTGGATGCGCTGCGCGAGGGGATCGTCATCGAGCTCGCCGGGCTGGGTGAACTGGGCGTCATCCGTCTGTCTGCGGTCGGTGCCGACGCCGACGCCGACACCAGCACCGACACGGGTGCCGACGCCAGCACCACGACAGTCTTCGCCGTTGACGCGACGATCGACGACGGGACCACGACGGTCGACGACGGTGCTGTATCGGACGAAGTCGCGGCTCTCGAGACCGCCATCGAGCGGGCCGTGCCCGTCTGGGCCACGGTCCCACCCCGACTGCCGGCGCCCAGCTCGATCCGC
>JAYVCA010000029.1:0-2669 GCA_043750135.1 Chloroflexota bacterium
GTTGTGGTCGACGTAGACGATCGCGAACGGGATCTTGATCCGGTCGATGCCGAGCTCCTCAAGCTGGAGGAAGCCCATCGTGCCGGTCGTGTCCTGGAGCAGGCCCTGGTCGACGCGGAGCGCGATCTCCGTGCCGGGAACAAGCTCCCCGCCGGCGAGGTGGGCCGAGATGATCTTCTGGGTGACGCTCAGGCCGGGCATGCGGGCCTCCTCACACGTGCGGTCGGGAGGTCAATGTAGGCTCCGAACAAGCCATAGAATAGACGGTAAGAACGTATGCCACCATAGAAATCTTCTATGCTTGCGCGGTGGAGCTGGGGCAGGTCGAGGCATTCGTCGAAGCGAACCGGCGCGGGAGCATCACCCGCGCCGCCGGTGCGCTCGATCTCACTCAACCGACCCTCACCGCGCGGCTGCGCGGCCTCGAGCGCGAGCTCGGGGCGCAGCTCCTGGTCCGCGGACGGCGCGGCGTGTCGCTCACGCCGGCGGGGCGGCGCTTCCTGCCCCGCGCCATCGCCGCCCTCGAAGCCCTTCGGCGCGGCGCGTCAGAGGCCAGGTCCGGAAGCGAAGGCCGCGGCGCGCTTCTCGCCATCGGCCTGGCCTCGGATCTGGCGCTCTACATCGCGCCGGCGGCCCTGGCCCGATTCGCGACCCGGCAGCCCCAGGTGGAGATGCTCGTGCGCAGCGGCCACTCACGGTTCGTCGCCGATCTCCTCCGGTCAGAGGAGGTCGAGCTTGCCCTGGTGAGCCAGCTCGTCCTGCTTCCGGATCTGGCGTCGCGGGTGCTGTTCACCGAAGCGGTCCCGGTCGTCGTCTCGCGCGCGCATCCCCTTGCGCGGCGGGCATCCGTCTCGATCGAGGAGCTTGCCGAAGCTGGCCTGGTGGTCCGCGATCCGAGCGCGTATCTGCGCACGATCACCTTGGCCTACTTCGCTGCGGGCAATACCGCGCCGCGGATCCTGATGGAGCTGGACCATACCGAGGCGTGCAAGCGCGTCGTGCTCGCGGGCCTCGGCGCGGCGCTCCTGCCTGAGATGGCGATCCGCGGCGAGCTGGCCCGGCGCGAGCTGGTAACGGTCAAAGTCGAATCCCACCCGCCTCCCCGGCGGGCGATCCATGTGCTCAGCCGCGCCGGCATGGAGCCGTCACCCGCGGCGACCGCGCTCTTGCGTCTGGTCGCGCGCGCCGCGTGAGCGCCGGCTTGGCCGTCTCGATCCTCGCCCTCGTCGTCGTCGGACGGGCGTTCGCGGCGCGGCGGATCTGGACGGTGGGCCAAGCGCGCTGATCGTTTCGTATCCTTCCCTGATGCCGACCACCGGCGGGGCCACGGTCGAGTTCCGTGGGGTCACCAAGCGCTACCCCGACCACACCGCGGTCGACGGGCTTTCCTTCACTGTGCCGGCGGGGAAGATCTGTGTGCTCGTGGGGCCATCCGGGTGTGGGAAGACCACCTCGCTGAAGATGGTGAACCGGCTCATCGAGCCGACGAGCGGCGAGATCCTCATCGATGGGGCGAACGTCCTGACCGGCGACCCGACGGCGCTCCGACGGAGCATCGGCTACGTCATCCAGCAGGTCGGACTTTTCCCGCACCGGACGATCGCGGAGAACATCGCGACCGTGCCCCGGCTCCTCGGCTGGGCCGCACCGCGGATCACCGCCCGGGTCGACGAGCTCCTGCTCCTGATCGGACTCGACGCGAAGGTGGGGAAACGCTACCCGATGCAGCTCTCTGGCGGCGAACGGCAGCGGGTCGGGGTCGCGCGCGCACTCGCCGCACAGCCGCCGGTCATGTTGATGGACGAGCCGTTCGGGGCGGTCGATCCGATCGTCCGTGAGCGGCTCCAGACCGAGTTCCTCCGGCTCCATCGCACCCAGAAGACGACGGTCCTCTTCGTGACCCACGACATCGATGAGGCGATCACGATGGGTGACCGGATCGCGGTGATGCGGGCGGGGAAGCTCGTGCAGTACGCGCCCCCGGGCGAGCTGCTGGCAAAGCCGGCTGACGATTTCGTCGCGCGGTTCGTCGGGGCGGATCGCGGCCTCAAGCTCCTCGGCCTGTTGACGGTCGGCGGAGCGGACGTGGACGAGAGGGTCGAGCGCGCGTCGCTGGGAAAGAACGCACCGGTCTTGGAAGTTTCCACCACGCTTCGCGAAGCGCTCGGTCAGATCCTGGCGAGCGCCGCCGAGCGTGCCGCGGTCGTGGACGCTGATGGCAGATACATCGGGGCGTTATCGCTCGAGCAGATCAGCGCGATGCTCCGCCACGGATACAGGACGTGACCGAGGGCGAGCCGCTCGTCCGTTGGGACTGGATCGCAAGCCACGGCGACGCGATCCTCGAGCGGCTCCTGCAGCACCTTGAGCTCACCGCGATCGCCGTTGGGGTCGGGTTCGCTGTCGCGTTCCTACTTTCGCTTTTGGTCCTCCGGGCGCCCCGGACCTATGGCCCGGTCACCTGGGTCACTGGGACGCTCTACACGATCCCCAGCCTCGCGCTCTTCGCGCTCCTCATCCCGTACACCGGACTGACCCTGCTCACCGCCGAGATCGGGCTGGTCAGCTACACGCTGCTCATCCTCATCCGGAACATCGTCGGGGGGATCCGCGGGGTGCCCGCGGACGTGCGTGAGGCCGCGGTCGGGATGGGCTACACCGAACGGCAG
>JAYVCA010000030.1:0-3637 GCA_043750135.1 Chloroflexota bacterium
AAGCCAGCTGGGTCGTGAGCGGATATCTCCTTGCATATGCGCTTGGCATCGTCCTGTTCGCTCGGGCGTCGGATCTGGTCGGCCGCCGGAATGCCTTCATCGTGGCGCTGGCCCTGTTCGCCATCGGGTCGTGGCTCGTGGCCACCGCTCGTGAAACGCCAGCGGCGCTCATCGCCGACACCGTGCGCGCGGTGGGCGGCCGGCCGGATGCGAGCGAGACCGCGCTCTACGCGGTGATCGGGGGTCGGGTCATCCAGGGGTTCGCGGCGGGAGCGCTCGTGCCGGTGGCAATGGCGCTGGTGGGGGACCTGTTCGCCGAGGGGCGCCGCGCATTTCCACTTGGGCTCGTCGTCGCCGTCGATACCGCAGGGTGGGTCCTCGGGCAGCTCTGGGGCGGGGTCGTCGTGCAGGTGCTTCCGTGGCAGGCGATCTTCTGGATCAACCTGCCGCTGACCGCGGCGGCGCTCATCGTCGCGTGGCGATGGCTACCGCGGTCCGCGCCCCGGGCCGCCCGCCGGGCCTTCGATGGCCCCGGCGCGATCTTGATGATGGTCGCCCTCACCGGGCTCAATGTCGCCCTGTCTGGAAACGAAACGGTCAGTGCGGGCTTGGGCGTTCCTGATCGCACGCCTGCGTACGTCCTGCCGGCGCTCCTCCTCTGTGTCGCTGCCCTGATCGCCTTTGTCTTCCGCGAGCGCCGGACGCCGGATCCGCTCATCGACCTGCGCCCGTTCGCCGGACGACTCTCGCTCGCGGTCGCGGCGAACGGACTGGTCGGGGTCGCGCTGATGGTCGGCCTGGTGAGCGTCCCGCTGCTGGTGAACGCGGCGGCCTTCGGCGCCGGCCGCACCGCCGCGCTGGCGAGCGGTGCGTTGCTCTCCGCGCTCACGGTCCCGCTGGCGATCGCCGCGCTCGGCGGCGGTGCGCTGGTCAGCCGCGTCGGTGAGCGCAGTCTGGTCGCCGGCGGGCTCGTGGTCGCGGCCATCGGCTTCGGATCGCTCACCCAGATGCGCCCCGAGGCGGCCCGTCAGGCGGTGACCGGAGCTCTGGGCCTCGAGGCCGCGGCGATGATCGTCGCCCTGCTCGTCGCCGGTGTCGGGCTGGGCCTCACCGTCGCACCGCTCGCGACCGTTGTCATCGACGCCGCGGTCCCACGTGATCGCGGCAGCGCGGCGGCCGCCGTCGTCGTGCTGCGTCTTGTTGGGATGATGACCGCGGTGAGCGCCCTGACGACCTACGGCGTCCGGCGCTGGGCTGCGCTCAGCCCCGAGGCGTTCGCCGGGATCGGGGTATCCGAGGGCCAACGGGTCCTCGATGCCGCACTGGCGCTCACGTCGCGGATCACCTCAGAGATGGCGGCGACCGCTGCAGGTGTCTGCCTGGTCGCCCTTTTCATCTCGCTCAGTCTGCCGTCCGGTGGGGATCGCAGCGCAGGACTGCGCCACAGTCCCTGACCTCGCCCTGTTTCGTGACCTGGTCAGGTGCGGCCTACCTATCCCGCCAGAGCAAGGTGACGTTCCGGTGGTCAGCGAAACAGTCAGAGTGCTCTCAGCGGTCGTGGAATTTACGATCGTGCGGCGACGTGGTCTCGGCCGCGTGCATCAGGACGCGAGCGGCGACGAAGCCAGCGACGGTCGCGAGCACGAGCGCGAAGAGGATCACGGTCGTGAGCACAAGTCGAAAATCCACGCCTCGCATCGTCCGCTCTTCACCAGGCGGTCGATAGGGCCGAAAGTCACCGGATGTCGGTGCGGACCGCCTCCGCTGGCGCCGCTAGGTCAGCGCGCGGGCAAGCAGGCCTGGCAGCTTGAGCCAGCTCGGGCTCGCCTCCATATCGGCCAGCCCTGGCCCCAGGCGGGCGCCTTTAAGGTTATCGAAGAACCACGTCGGCGACGGGGAGACGGTCAACGGGCCGCGCACAACGGCCTTGTCGACACCGTCGAGCATGAAACTGTTGTGGACCCAGCCGAGACCGCTCTGGATGTTGCTGAGCGTGGCGCTGGGGTGACCGCCCCACGGCATCGTGCCCCAGGCGTAGCCCAGCCCCGGCCAGTGGTTGATGCCGACCGTGCCGTAGCGGAGATCGACGATCGCGCGATCGACCGCCGCGGCAACGGCGGCGTTCCGCTCGAGCCTCGGATGCACGAACAGCATCGCGTTGAGGGAGCCCCAAAGCGTGTCGTTCATGAAGCGCGTGGCCACGGCGAGGAACTCCACCGGATCGGACGAGCCGACGCTCGTCTCCGACAGGATCCCGCAGAACGGCTCGGTGCGGAAGAGCGCCTCGTCCTTCGACGGGTCCAGCCCGCGGATCAGCGTCCACGGCAGCGCCTCGGCGGTGCCCTGGCCGAACGTCTCGACGCGCTGGCCGGCGGTCAAGTCCCGGTAGCGGGCGAACGCGCCCGGGTAGTACGCCTTCCGCGTTGGCGCCGCGGCGAGGCCTTTGGCGACAAGGTCGAGGAAGCGGTCACGGTGCGTCCAACCCTTAGCGGTCACGAGCATCTTCGCCGCGTTGCAGTTGAAGGATCCGTTGTTGGCGACCATGGACACGACATTCCGGGCGATGAACCACAGCTCGTTCTGGCTGTAGTCGTATGGCACGACGGCGACCGGACTCACGTTGCCGAGCTCGGAGCTGATCGGGATCCGTAAGAGCGGATCGTGCTCGCGGAGCCGGCGATCGCGCTCCGGGCCGGCCGGCCCGAACACGATCAGGTCGTGCGTGCGGTCGGAGCCGGTGATGTGAATGTCGCTCACGAGCGGGTGGTGCGCGAGGTACGAGCCGACGTCCGCGCCGCCGTACACGATGCGCAGGTAGCCGCGGCTCACCAGGGGGAGCAACGCGCGCTCCAGGAACGGACCGAGCCACTCGTTCACCGGATTCATCTTGAGGACGCAGACGAACCCCCCGATGAACATCTTCGTGGCGACGTCCATCGGCGGAATGCTCGAGACGTTGCCCGCGCCGAGGATCACCGATACGCCGCCGTCCGGGTCACGTTGACCGTAGAACGCGGCCTGACGATCGCGCGCGCCTGCTTCGCCGACCCCGGCGCTCATCAGAGCGTGCCCGCTGAAACCCCTGAACGTGAGCGCATCGAGGCCGCTTGCGGGGAAGAGCGAGATCTCGATTCGACCGTCGGGACGCTGGCGGACACCGCGGCCGAGCGGCGGCTTGCCGTCCGCCGCCACCGCGTCGAGGCTCTCGGAAAGGAGTCGGAACAGCCGGATCGTCGCGACCGGACCGACGAGCCACTCCTCGCCCGGCCCGGCGCCGCGCATCCGGGCGCCCTCCCTCACCCAGGCGGGCGCTTCCGCGAGCAAGCGGGCGATGCAGGCGCGCAGCAGGTCGCCCTTCGCCCTCGCTCCCAGACGGGCGAACTCGCGGGCGTGCTCCTTCACCACGAGGAGGGTCTCCTCGATCTGCGGCCGGTCCGTGGTACGTCCGCTCGTTGCGCCGCCGCTCATCTGGAGGGAGGCGCTGCCGACTGGCTGACGCTGCATCGGGCCGATGTTCCCCATGTTCGCTGGATCCTAGAGTCGTCGCTCACCGCACCGGTGAATCACATCGATCAACGCTGACCACCGGCATCAACGGCTCGCTTGGTCGAACGGTGACCGGACGAATGGCGCCGCT
>JAYVCA010000031.1:0-11681 GCA_043750135.1 Chloroflexota bacterium
GGTGATCGAGGTGCGGTAGGGCAGCTCGTCCGGACCGATCGCAGCGCGTGCGAGCCAGCGACGCAGCTCCGCGCCGGCCCGTCCGGAGAACGGGACGCGTGTCGTGACCTCGACGGCGCCGGGGGCCTGACCAACGATCATGATCCGGTCGCCGCGGCGGCCGGCGACGACCGGCGCGGCGACCGGAAGCAGACCGGCATCGACGCAGGCGACGCAGGAGCGGATCTCGAGCTGCAGTCGGGCCAGGCTCAGGCCGGCGCTCCCGCTGGATGACCCGCGAGCGGCAGGGTCACGGTGAGGGCGCTCTTCTGCTCGGGTTTCGGGAGGTGGTCGCAGACGCCGCGTAACGGTCGGGGTGCCGAGATTTGAACTCGGGATCTCCAGTCCCCCAGACTGGTGCCTTGAACCGGGCTAGGCCACACCCCGTCGGATCGACGCTGTGCGCTCAGCATAGCGACGCCTATCCCGCGGACGCGCTCACGCCCGAGGTCGCGACAGCTGGCGCCGCCCCGGCCGGCGGCAGCGCGACGTAGAACGTCGTGCCCTCGCCGGTACGGCTCTCCGCCCAGATGCGGCCGCCATGCCGATCCACGATCTCCTTGCTGATGTACAGGCCGAGGCCCATGCCTCCGACATCACGGGCATCACGGTCCGGGGAGCGGTAGAACAGCCCGAAGATCGATTCCAGCTCGGCAGCACGGATCCCCATCCCCTGATCGGCCACTGAGAGCAGGACCATCCCCTCCGCGGCCGTGCCGAGGTGAATGTCGACACGGTGCCCCGATGGCGAGTATTTGATCGCGTTGCTGATGAGATTGTTCAGAACCTGCTCGAGATGATCGCGGTCACCGCGGACGACGAACCGCGCGCCTTCGCGGGTCACGCTCAGAACATGATCGCTGGCGACCATCTCCAGTCGCTTCAAGACTTCGGCGGCGAGCTCGGCGAGATCCACGTCGGCCACGCGGAACTCCAACCGCCCGGACTCGATCCGCGACACATCGAGCAGCTCGTCGACGAGCCGCGCGAGCTTCGTCGTCTGCCGGTTCACCACCTCGAGCTGCTCCAAAAGGGTCGCGTCCTCAGCGCCCTGTTCGGTGTCGGGGGACTGAGCGCGATCGATCCGCCGGCGAAGCCGGCGAACCGCGATCTGCACGAATCCAGACATCGCCGTGATCGGCGTCTTCAGCTCGTGCGACGCGATCGAGAGGAACTGGGACTTGAGCTTGTCCAGCTCGCGGAGCTTTTCGAGGTGGCCCTGGGTCTCGGCCTTTGCCGCGGCGAGCTCCTGGAGGCGCACCTCGAGGTCGGCCGTGGCGGCCGCCACCCGACCTTCGAGATCGGCGTTCATCCGTCGGATCGTTTCGTTCGCGGCTTCGACCTCGACGACGCGTTGGTGCAGCTGCTGGCCCATTCGGCCTCGATCGAGGCCCCGGGCAACGGTCGCGCGGAGCTCTTCCACGTCGCAGGGCTTCAGAAGGTAGTCGTATGCGCCTTCGCGGAGCGCCTTCACCGCGGACTCGAGCGAGGCGTACCCGGTCAAAACGATGACGATCGTCTCTGGGGAGCGACGGTGGGCTTCGGCGACGATCTGCAGCCCGTCGAGATCGTCAAGGCGGAGATCGGTGAGCACAAGGTCGAAGGTCGTCTCGCCGATCCGCTTGATCGCCTGATCGCCACGGGTGGCCATTTCGACGTCGTGCCCGTCGAGCTGGAGGATCGCCTGCATCGTGACGGCGACGCTTTCCTCGTCGTCGACGATGAGGAGCTTACTTTGCGGCATCGGCGGGGGGGCCTCCGATCGGGAGCGTGATGCTGAACGTCGTGCCGGACCCGGGCAGGCTGCGCACCTGGAGCGCCCCGCCATGGCTCTGCACGATACCGGAGCTCACCCAAAGACCGAGGCCGGTCCCCTTCTCCCCCTTCGTCGAGAAGAAGGGCTCAAAGATGTGCTCGAGGTGCTCCTCTGAGATCCCAGCGCCGGTGTCCTTGATGAGGATCCGGACCGCGTCGGACCGGAGGAACGCGGACTCGGCGTCATGGTACGCGTGGGTGGTGACGGTGATCAGTCCGCCCTGGGGCATCGACTCGGCCGCGTTCAGCATGAGGTTGAGGATGACCTGCTTCATCTGATCGGACGACGCGACGACCCGGGGCAGCGCCCGGTCCAGCGTCTTCTCGACTCGCACCCCACGATCACGGAGCCGCTTCGCGACCAGTGCCTCGGCCTCCTCGATGAGCGCATTGAGATCGATCGGCGCCATGCTGGCCGTTGGACGGTAGAACCCCAGCATCTGCCGAAGGATCCGGCTCATCCGCTCGGTCTCTTTCATCGCGATGTTCAGGAAGCGCGCGTTCGGATCTTCTGCAGAGATCGTGTTCACCAGGAGGTACAGGGCGTTCTGGATGGCCTCGAGCGGATTGTTGATCTCGTGCGCGATGGACGCGGCGAGGCGGCCGGTGGCGGCCAGCTTCTCGGAGTCGAAGAGCGCTTGCTCGAGCCGACGTCGCTCGAGCTCGCGCAGCCGCCCGATCTCCTGCATCACCGACACCGTGGCAATGGTCGCGCCGACGGCGTCGCGGACCTCATTGGCGGTGACCTGCATGACCAGCGCCTCGCCGGTCTCCGGGTCCACCAGCGTGAGCTCGCCGCTCCGGCGCTCGGCCTGTTCGAGCGAGAGCTGCGCAAGGAACGAGCTGAACTTCGCGTCGTTCCGCAACGCGGCCAGGTTCTGGCCATCAGCGGTCAGCGCGCCGCGTCCGGTGCCGAACAGGCGGCTCGCAGCGGCGTTCATGCTGATGATCTGATCCGCGTTGTCGATGACGATGATCGGGTTCGGTACGTTCCGAAGCACGAGGTCGAGGCGGTCGCGTTCGCGGCGGACGTCCTCGTCGGCGACCTGCAGCCGTTGCAGGTTCTGAGTGAGCTCCTCGGTGACGTGACGGAGGTCGGTCACGTTCTTCAGCACCGAGACCGTGCCGCGCGCACCGGTCCGGTAGTTCGTCGCCGCGGTGGTGATCACCTCGAAGATAAGCTCGGATCCCTCGATCGGATCCACCAGCGTGAGCTCGCGGCTCCGCTCTCCCGCGCTCTGGAGATTCCAGGTGGACAGCGCCGCGGTGAACAGAAAGTTATTCATCTGCATCGCATGCGCTTTGCCCGGACCGTCATCCCGGCCGGCGCGGAAGAGCTGTTCGGCGCCGCGGCTCTGGAGGACGATGTCATTCTGGGCGTCGGTGACCACGACCGGATCGGCGACCGCGTTCACCATCCACCACAACCACTCCTTCTCGACGGCATGGGCTTCGCTCCCCTCGACCAGGCGGGCGACGTCCCGCGCCTGGGCGAGTGCGTCGCCGGCCCGCGCGACGAGCGGCGCGAGGTCCTCGACGTCGGCCTCGGTCACTGGCGCACTCTTTGAGAGAAGGAGCACACCGACCGCCGGCTCGGACGGGCCGTGGAGCGGCACGACCACACAGGATCCGAGTCCGAGCTCCACGAGCGCTTCGCGCGTCCGCTCGGCGATACGCTCGTCGGTGAGCACATCGCCAATGCGCTGCGGGCCGCCGGTCTGATACGCCAAGACCAGTGGGTCACCGACGTCCTCGACCGACACCTCGAGGGCGCTGACGATCTCGGCCGGTACCCCGAGGCCGAAGGTCCCACGGAGCGCTCTCATCCGCTCATCCACGAGCACGACGACGGACTTCTCATACCCATACGCGCGCGCGATGCCCTCGAGGACCGCCCCAAGCGACGACTGAGCGCCGGGTCCGGTCAGGTCACGCGTGTCGCTGAGCGCGAGAAGGTCTCTCATCGTGCCGGTCGACCGACGATCAGCTCCGTGCTATTGCCGTTCGGTGGTGCGGGACGGGTGCGCCTCGGGCGAGACCGTGCCGCCGGTCGGGATCGACGACGGCAGCGAGCTACCGGGCCGCGCGACCGTCGTGGTGATGCCGAGCGCCTCGGCGTAGCGGAGATAGGTGTCGATCGATGCGACGACGACACGAGCCTCGACGGTGATCAGGTCGATCCCGACGAGCGAGACTCGGACCCACGCGTCGATAACGATGCCCTTGTCGAGGATGCGATCGAGGACGTCGATGAGGCTGGTGCCACCTGCTGCGCGTTCGACTGGCATGTGCTCGTTCTCCTTACTTCTGGCGCCGGAGCTGTGCTTCCAGCTCCGCGATCCGGGCCTCGAGCTTCGCGACATTGTTGTTCGGCAGTGCCGTGTCCGCGCCGGGGGGTGCGACGAGATTGCGGTCGTAGCGCCACCAGTTCAGACCGATCTGCTCGGCCTTGTCGATGGAGCAGATGAGGAGCCGGATGCGGATGGTGAGGAGCTCGACGTTCGCGAGGGAGATGCTGATATCACCCGCGACGACAAGACCTTTGTCGAGGACCCGGTCGAGAATGTCGATGATGCTCGTGCCGGTGCTTGGCATACTGGGGCCGCGGCCGCTCATGCTCATCGCAGCTTCCCGAGCGGACCAAGTCCGATATTCAGGTCCGCGGGTTCCAGGCCAAAGGTCGCGGCGATCTCGTTCACCTTTTCCTGCAGCCGCATCAACGCAACGCCCATGCGCTCGATCTCATCATCGCTCAGGCTGCCTCCATCCATTCGTCTGATCGCCTGTCGCTCGAGCAACTGTCGCAGGAATTCGACGAGCGTGAGCACCAGCTTCGCCAGCCCCTGCTCGACGCCGTCCGGATCCACATCGACCCGCGAAGGAAGGATGCCACGGATGCGCTCGACCTCGCGCCGGAGCGCCTCCAGCTCGGCCATCTCGCCGGTCCCGGGATCCACCTAGCCGATCTCCGTGGTGAAGCTGTACGGCGGCCAGGGGCCGCTCACCACGCCGCGCACACCGTCCAGCCCCCCGACCAGACGACCCGCGGCGGCCTTCGTCGCGGTCGCGGTCGCGGTCGGGACGAGTGCCGACAGAGAGAGCGCCACCTCGGCCGTCGGGCAGGTCTGGTGCCGAACGTCCGCGGGCTCGATCCCCAGGCCTTCGAGAAGCTGGATGAGGCCGGCGGCGAGGGATTCGGCCTGTTCGCGCCGCCCTTCGGTCACCGCAAAGTCATCGCGCCGTCCCTCGAGGAACCGCCGGCCCGGCGTCATCGTCGGGCCGGGTGGGCTCATCGCGTCGGGCGACGCGGTGGCGACGGCGTGGCCCCGGCCGGGTGCGACCGCGGCCTCGCTCCAGAGGAGGGTCACCGCGAGCTCGCTCCGGTCGGTGACCCGCGCAAGGGCGGCGCGGAGCGCCACCCGGCGGCCGGTGAGCAGGGCAGCCGCGTCCGCGTCATCGGCCAGCCACGAGCCGAAGCGGATCGGGAGGCAGGGTCCGGTCGCGGCGATCGCTGCGACGATGGCGTGATGACCGAAGGCGTCGTCCCGGCCGAGCGGCCCGGACGACCCCTTCCAGCCCGTAGCCCACAGGCCCAGATCGGGGAGGTCCGCGGCGGTGATCCGGCGGAGCGGCTGTCCGCGCAGGCCCTCCGTCGCCGGCGCCGGCGCGGTGGCCGATCCGATGGCGTGGGCGAGGAGCGTCATTCGCCGCTGGCCCGCTGCTCGGCGAGCCGGCGCTCGTGCTGCACGACCGTCTCGACCGCGGTGAGGATGACGTTCAGCCCCAGATAGATCAGGTCGACCCCGGCGACCGAGATCGTCGCTTCGCCCACCAGGACCACGCCACGGTTCAACAGGCGGTCGGTGAGATCCAGCAGGGTCAGCTCCTCATCGGGCAGCGCCGCAAGCGGTTCGTTCACGCCGTGACCGCCGCGAGCGTCGCAAAGCGATAGGCCGGCCACGGACCGGAAAGCTCGAGCGCATAGCCCCGAGCGGACCAGTCCGCGGCGAATTCACCTGCGGCGGAAGCGAGCACGTGGGCCGCGGGTGCGGTGACCAGCGCTGAAAAGCGGCCCACCGCACCGGCGCCGGCGTTCTCGACGAGCGGCTCGCGATACAGTCGCGCTCCGGCGGCGGCGAGGAGCTCGCCGGCCCGGGCATCGGCCTCTCCGTCGCGGCGCCGGAGCTCGGTCCGGATGGTCTCTCCCAGCCGGCGGGCGAGAAGGTAGCCCCGGCCGGGAGGCGCGGCCGCGATCTCCGCGCGAAGCGCCCGCAGCGGTGCGCTATCAACTTCGAGTGCCGCCTCCGCGACGGGGTCATCGCGGCGGAGCATCGCGATCCACTCCTCCCGTCCGGCGAGCGCGTCGAGCCGGGCGACAAGCACGTCCCGCTCACCGGCGAGCATGCGCGCGACCCCGGCGTCGTCACGGAAGATCGTGCCGAACGAGAGCGGCACCAGCGAGCTCACCCGCGCGCACAGGGCCGCGTTCGCCTCCTGATGCAGCACCGCGCGTGGCCCGAGCCAGTCCAGATCCCTCAGGTGGGCGTTCAGCGGCCCCTCATCGAAATCGAGCGCCGGCACATCGGTCACCACCGCGGCGCACGGGCCTTCGGCAATGAGCCGGAGCGGCGCGCCGGCGATCCCGCTGACCTGGGCGATGCCGGCGGTCGTCTCCGCCCGGGCGTCCTGGGCCCGGACGATGCCGTACGCGTAGATCAGACTCATCGCGGGTCGTCCATCTCACTGGGTGTTTCGATGACGACCTGCCGCGGCCCCCCGGGCTCGAGGTGGAGCGCCTCCGCCTGCTGCTCGGCCAGCTGCCGCCGATACGCCTTGATCTCCGAAAACCGCACGAGCAGCGGGGCCTCCTGTCGACGGTACTCGGCTTCGTCGATCTCCCCCTCCTCAAGGCGGAGGTTGAGCAGCATCAGCTGCTCCTTCACCGCGCCCTCGTCCTGCATTTCGTTCTCGGCCATGTCGATGACCTGACGGATGCAGTACTTGATCCCCGCGGCCGGCAGGGAATACGGGAGCAGGAGCAGCTTGCCGATGCCGAACATCTCGAAGGACCCCCTAGAGGCCCGCGGAGCGCTCGAGCTGGAGCCGGATGGTCACGAAGTTGTACGGCGGCCACGGTCCGGTATAGCGGAACGAGAGCTTGCCCTCATACCGCTTGCCGATCTCATGGACCTTCGCGTCGAAGTCATCGGATTTGTCACGCGCGACGAGGAACGCCGCGTTCATGATCATCTTCTCCCCGATGACCTTGCTCGTCCGCGAGGCGATCGCGGCGTCGCGAAGATGGTCATAGATATCGCGCACGAAGGCCTCCGACTTATCGGCGAGGGCCTGCTCGACCAGACGCCCGAGCTGCATCCGTGCGAAGTACGTGGACGACTGGGTGTTCGACTGGATCTCGGCTTTGAGCCGGCTGATCTCTTGGTTCTCCCGCTCGATCTCGGTCAAGACCTCCTCGCGGTCCCAGTTCACCTTGAGGCCGAACTCCAGCTTGTCCTTCATCTTTTGGAGCACGTCGCGCAGCGCGTCGTAGGTGTCCTTCAGGAACTCGACGGTGTCGCCTTCGGTCTTGAACATCGTCCCGAAGCTCATCGGCACCGGAGTGAAGCCGTGTTCGTTCATCACGACCTCTTGGACATGCTCATGGGTGAGCGCGTTGTCGCGGGTCGGGTCGTACACCAGGAGCGGGCCCTTGCTCACCACGGCGGCGAGGTCGCGGTGATGGACGGTATAGACGTCGTCCCCGCGGCCACCGATGCCGATCGGTCCGAACGTCTGGGCATCACCCGACTCGATGATGCAGTAGACGTAGACGCCCTCGGCCGCGAGCTCGGGCTCCATGGTCGCGCCGGTCTGCGGTCCGTCGCTCATTACGCGCGAGTCTATGCGGCGGGCGGAAGACCGAAGAAGTCGCGCGTCAGCGCGTAGATCTTTTCGCGGTCCTCCTTGACCATCGGCCGCAGGGAGTAGTGGTTGATGAGCCGGACCTGCTGTTGGAGCCATTCCTTCCAACACTCCGCGCACACCGATCGTTCGATCTGTGCGCCGAGCTCGCCGGGCAGACCGACCCGGCCGGCGCCGGCGCGGGTGAGGCCGCAGCGGACGCAGGTGACGTCCTCGGGCATCAGCGGATCCATCCCGTCCGCCGCAGCGGCAGATACCGGAAGACCACGCGGCCCTCGATCGAGCCGGGATCGACCGGGCCGAACTGCCGGCTGTCGGTCGAGCGCTCGGGCTGGTCGCCGGCCAGCTCGATCCCCTCGGAACGGATCGCAGCGATCCGTTTCAGGAGGCTGCGCGCCGGAAGGCGTGGGTCAGGCACGAGGACGACGTCGCCGGCGCGCGGAGCCCGACCAAGGCGACGGACGACCACGCGGTCGCCATCGCGCAGGGTCGGCTCCATGCTGTCGCCGCTCACGACGACCGGAATGAGCGAGGCGAGCACGGCTACTTCTTTGTCGCCCAGAAGATGTCGCTGATCTCCTTCACCGCGGCCTGGAGGTCGGCGGCGGCCTTCGCGTCGACGCTCTGCTTATTCTTCGAGCAGAGCTTCGCGGCCTTCCAGAAGGTGTCGTGCAGGTTCGGATACTTCTCCAGATGCTCGGGCTTGAAGTAGTCGGACCAGAGGATGAGGAGCTCGCGCTTGCAGATCTGAGCGTGCTCTTCCTTCACCGCCACCGAGCGCACGAAGTTGTTCCGGCTGGCTTCGTCGGTTCCCGAGAAGCTTTGGATCTTCTCGACCATCTTCGCCACGGTATCGGCCGCAGTCTTGGCCGCTGCCGGGTCGTAGATGCCGCAGGGGATGTCGCAGTGTGCGGATGCGACGCGCGGATGGAGCAGGTCACGCCAGATCATGGAGATCCTCCTACCAGAGATGCACCGATTATCGGCGTCCTCACGGCTCCCCGTCGGGGAGCACGAGGTCGAGCGTCCGCGCCAGGCCGAGATCGACCACGCGACCGATCGCGCTTTGGAGCGCGCTGGGGAACGGCGCGAAGACATCGAGGGTGTACTGACCCGGGAGTACGGCCACGCCGTACCGTCCGGTCTCGTCGGTGCTGGTCGCCGCAGCGATCCCCCGCCCGTCGGAGAGGTTCACCGTCGCGCCCTCGAGCGGCACGCCGCCGGCGCTCCGGATCACGCCGGTCAAGCGCACGCCCACGGGGAGCACGATGTCGATCGTGACGTCGCGCTGGCCGACGGCGACCGTCCGAGCGTCGAGCCACGAGCGCCCGCCGCCCCAGAATCCCCCGACCGCGTCGCTCGATGCGGGAGGGACGACCTGAATGAGGTAGGTCTCCGCCCGGGTGGTGACCCGGTACGCGCCGAAGAGGTCCGCCGGACGGCAGATGCGCCCGCTCGGGAACGGCGTATCTACGCAGACCAGGGCGCCGGCGACCGGCGCGCCGCCGCTGTCGGTCACCCGTCCGCGGAGCGCCGGGCCGGGATGGAGCATGACGTCGAGCGTGTCGTCAGCGCCGAGATCGACGGCCGTCGCCCCCACACCGGTGAGCGCGCCGGCGAACCATTGCGGAAGGAGCGGCTCCTCGTCCGGCGGGATCGTCCAGACGTAATAGCGGCCCCGCTCGCGGAGCGCGAGGTAGCGTCCCCGGTCGTCGGTGCGCTCGCACTCCCACGGCATGGGCGCGGCGAGCGTCTTGGTGCAGACCTGCGCGGCCTTGATCGGACGGCCACCCTCGCCGCTGACCCTGCCGGACAGGCTGACCCCGGCGATGAGGACGACATCGACCCCCGCGACGTCGTCGGCGCGCACGTCGATGACCTCCGCTTCACCGGATGAGACGCGTCCGCGCGCCCATTGCCCCAGCAGCCGCGCGCCCGGCGGGCTGGCGACCTCGATCTTCCACAGGCCCGGCATCACCGTGAGACGGTATGCGCCGTCGGCGCCGGTCCGGCTGCAGATCACGGCCGCGCTGACGAGCGGGTGAGCGCAGACCGGAGCGTTGGCGACCGCGGCCTTCGTCGCGTCCCGCACCGCGCCGCCGATGGCGCGCACGGCCTCGAAGCGCAGGGTCACGCTCGCGTCGCCAGAGGAAAGATCGGCCGCGACCCGTTCGCCGGTCTCCCGCTGGCCGGTGGGCGGGGGCATCCGCACCAGGTACGCGCCTGGGGCGAGTACCAGCGCCGCGCCACCGTCCGCGCCGGTCTCGCCACACTGCTCCAGGCCGGCGATCGGAACGGCGCAGACCCGCCCGCGACGGACCGGGCCGGTGGCGCCGACGGCGAGGACCCGCAGGGTGTGGACGACCGGCGTCGGCGGAGCCGTCGGCGCCGGCAGAGGTTTGGCGGTGCAGGACGCGCCGAGCACCAGCAAGACCGCGATCGCTGCCGCTCGGCCGGCGGCACGCCGGATGCCCATCGCGCCGGTCAGCGCGGGCGCTTCGCCGACGCGGCGCTGAGCGCGCCGAGCATCCGTGACACATCCGCGAGGGGACCGGCGATCTCCTCGCCTGGCTCGCGCTGCATCAGCTCGCGCATCGCGTCGCGGACCGGGAGACCATCGAACAGCACCCGATGGGTCTGCTCGGCGATGGGCATCGCCACCCCACGCGCACGCCCCGCCGCGAACGCGGCTGCGGTCGTGCCGATCCCCTCAGCGACCTGACCGTCGAGGCGAGCCCGGATCGCGTCGAGCCCCAGACCGGCGGCCAGGAGCTCACCGACGGTGCGGTTGCGAGAGTGGGTGCTGGTGCAGGTGGCGATGAGATCGCCGATGCCGGCGAGGCCTGCCGGGGTGAGCGGGTTCGCTCCGTGGGCGAAGGCGAAGCGCGCGATCTCCGCCAGGCCCCGGGTGAGGAAGCCAGCTTTCGCGTTCCCACCGTAGCCGATCCCATCGATGGCCCCGGCACCGATCGCGATGACATTCTTCAACGCGCCGCAGAGCTCGACGCCGATAACGTCCTCGTTCGTGTAGACGCGGAACATCGGCGTCCCGACGAGCGTCTGGAAGGACTTTGCCGTGCTCGGGTTCACGGACGCGACGACGGTAGGGGCCGGAAGGCCGGCGGCGATCTCCCGGCTGATGTTCGGACCGGAGAGCACCGCGATCCGGGTCAGCGGCACGAGCTCGGCCCACAGCTCGCTCATCCGGCGGCCGTTGTCGGGGTCGAGGCCCTTCGTCGCCGAGAGGAGGAGATGCTCAGAGTGGAGCAGCGGCGCAAGCCGGTCGCGCAGCGCGGCAACGCCAGCGGCCGGAGTGGCGACGATCAGCGCGGGGCAGGCGGCGGCGCGTTCGAGGTCCGCGGTCACGGTGACGCCATCGGGGATCCGCACCCCGGCGAGATACCGCGCGTTCTCGCGGGTCGTGGCGATCCGCTCGGCCTGCGCCGGGTCGCGGGTCCAGAGGAGCACCGGGCGACCGGCGTCCCGTGCGATGATCGTCGCGAGCGTCGTCCCCCAGGAGCCGGCCTGGAGGACCGCTACATCGGGTGCGATGTGCGCCCCCCAAGGCGGGGCTCGGACCCCCGGGCGATGCGGACGATGTTCGCCCGATGCCGAAGGGTGACGATGAGGCTGGCGACGAGGATGAATCCGGCGACCGCCCAGTGGAAGGTGATGACCCCCGCCAGGACGAACAGCACATACCCGACGACCGCGCCGGCGGCCGCGGCAAGCGATCCGGCGGAGACGATCCGGGTCACCGCGAGGACAAGGGCGAACGCCGTCACGGAGACCAGCCACGTCGGGCTCGCCACGAACAGGAGCGCGCCGAAGCCGGTCGCGACTCCGCGACCGCCGCGGCCTTCGAGGAACGCCGGCCAGCAATGTCCGGCGACCGCGCCGAGCGC
>JAYVCA010000032.1:0-21164 GCA_043750135.1 Chloroflexota bacterium
GCCGCCGTGGCGGCGGTCGCCGTCGCGAATGACTCCTGGGCGCCGGTCGAGAGCTCCCCCAGCCTGCCGATGATCCGCAGCCGGACGCCGTCCTCGACCAGCGACTTCGTCTCCCGGCGCACGGTCTCCTCGAGCAGGCGCATGAGGCCATTGACCTCGTCCGCATCGCGCTGCCAGTTCTCGGTCGAGAACGCATAGAGGGTGAGGTACTCAACGCCGCGCTCGCGCGCCGCTCGGAGCGTGCGGCGGATGATCTCGACACCCTGTCGATGGCCCGCGATGGCCGGCAGATGGCGCTGCCTGGCCCATCGGCGATTGCCGTCCATGACGATGGCGATGTGTCGTGGGATCGTCACTACACCGCCAGGATCTCCTTCTCCTTGGACGATCCGACCTCGTCCGCCACCGCCACGTACCGGTCGGTGAGCTTCTGCAGCTGGGCCTCGAGACGTTTCTCGTCGTCAGCCGGGACGCCCTCGTCCTTCGCCTTCGTGCGGATCTCGTCCTGCGCGTGCCGGCGGACCGTGCGGATCTCAACGCGGCCTTCTTCGATCTTCTTGTGCAGCTGTTTCACCAGATCCTTGCGCCGCTCCTCGGTGAGCATCGGGATCTGGAGGCGAATGACCGCGCCGTCGTTGCCAGGGGTCAGCCCAAGGTCGCTCCCGATGATCGCCTTCTCGATCGCCTTCACCAGGCTCGGATCCCAGGGCTGGATCACGATGAGCCGCGGCTCCGGCGCGCTGATCCCAGCCAGCTGGATGAGCGGCGTGGGCGTGTCGTACGCATCGACCACCAGCGACTCGACGAGCGCCGGAGTGGCGCGGCCGGTACGGACCGAGAGCACGTCCCTCCGCAGGGCGTCGATCGCTTTCTTCATCTTCGCTTCGGTCTGGACGAGGACCTCCTCGAGGGCCACGGTCAGCTCGAGTGGACGAGCGTGCCGACGTGCTCACCACGCACGGCCCGCGACATCGCATCCTTTTCGGACAGGTCGAAGACGATGATCGGCATCTTTCGGTCCTCCGCCAGCGCCGCGGCCGTCGCGTCCATGACGTGCAGCCGCTTCTCGAGCAGGTCGCGATAGTTGAGATCGTCGTACTTCTTGGCCGTCGCATCGGTCCGCGGATCGGCGGAGTACACGCCATCCACCTTGTTCTTGCCCATCAGGATGACCTCGGCGTCGATCTCGGCCGACCGCAGCGCGGCGGCGGTGTCACTGGTGAAGAATGGATTGCCGGTGCCCGCGGCGAAGATGACGACCCGTCCCTTTTCGAGGTGGCGGATCGCGCGCCGGCGGATGTATGGCTCGGCGACCTCGGCGATGTTCAGCGCCGACTGCACCCGGGTCGGGACGCCGATGGCCTCCAGCTGCGATTGCAGCGCGAGAGCGTTCATGACCATCGCGAGCATGCCCATGTAGTGGGCGGTCGCCTCCTCGAGGCCATGCTCGGCGGCCTGGGCGCCACGAAGCCAGTTTCCACCGCCCACCACGACGGCGATCTCGACCCCGAGCGTGCGGACCTTGTGGATCTCCTCGGCCAGGTAGCGGACGTACGCCGGCGAGATGCCGAAGGTCTGCTCGCCGAGGAGCGCCTCACCGGAAAGCTTCAGCAGCACCCGGTGGTACTTCACTTCGGTCAAGCGGCGTCACCGAGCTGGAAACGCACGATCCGGCGGACCTTCACGTTCTCGCCGACCTTTGCCGCGTATTCGGAGACGAGGTCGCCGATCGTCTTCGACGGATCCTTGATGTACGGCTGCTGCATGAGGACCGCCGTCGCCATCGCCTTCCTCTGATCGCCGTGCTCGACGATGAGCGCGTCGACCTGCTCCGTGGTCAGCTCGTCGACATGAACATGCTTCGGCGACATCGCCGCGACCTGCATCGCGATCGCCTTGGCCAGCTCGCGGAATTCGGGATTCCGGGCGACGAAGTCAGTCTCGCTGGAGAGCTCGACCAGGACGCCGATCTTGCCGCCGCCGTGGACGTAGGCCTCGACGACCCCCTCGTTGGCCTCGCGGTCGCCCTTCTTCGCGGCCTTGGCCAGGCCGCGCTCGCGGATGAGCCTCTTCGCCTGCTCGAAGTCGCCGGCGGCCTCCTCGAGCGCGCGTTTGCAATCCATTACCCCGGCGCCGGTCTCGGCGCGCAGGCGCGTGACGTCGGATGCGCTGGTCATCATTGCTTCTCCGCGGTCCCGGATGCGCCCGCGGCCGGAGCCGCGATCGCGACATCGCCCGACGCTGCGGCGTCTCCGGGGTTGCCGGCTTGAGCGGGCTGTCCGTTGTCGGCGGTGGCGGCGGCGGACTCCTCTTCGTAGCCGCCGATCGGGTACTCGTCCTCTTCCGGCTCGTAGACCCGGGGCGTGCGCTTTGCCCGGGGCAGGCCGACCTCGCCGTCAGCCGGCTCGCCGGCCGGGGCCGGCTCATAGCCCATGTCCTCGGGGCTGGCCTCCTTCGAGGTGGCCTCGAGCGTCGAGCGGCCCTCGATGATCGCGTCCGCCATCTTCTGGCAAATGAGCTTCACCGCGCGGATCGCATCGTCGTTGGCCGGAATGATGACGTCAATGAGGTCCGGGTCGCAGTTGGTGTCGACCATCGCGATGATCGGGATCTCGAGGCGCCGAGCCTCCTCGACCGCGATGTGCTCGCGGTGCGGGTCGACGATGAAGAGCGCGCTCGGCGGGCGGCGGAGCTCTCGCACGCCCTGGAAGTAGCGGTCGAGGTGCTGGAGCTCGTCCTCGAGGCGCTGGGCGTCCTTCTTTGGCATGGTGAGCAGGTCTCCGCGCTCCTTGCGCTCGATAAGCTCGTTCAACCGATTGATCCGCTTCTGGATGGTCACGAAGTTGGTGAGGAACCCGCCGAGCCAGCGCTGGTTCACGTAGTGCATCCCGGCGCGCCTGCTCTCTTCGGCGATGGACTCCTGGGCCTGCTTCTTCGTGCCGACGAAGAGGACCTGCCCGCCGTCAGCGGAGAGCTCACGGACGAACTGGTAGGCCTCCTCGACGCGGGTGAGGGTCTGCTGGAGGTCGATGATGTGGATCCCGTTGCGCTCCATGAAGATGAAGCGCTTCATCTTCGGGTTCCAACGGCGCGCCTGATGCCCGAAATGGACCCCTGATTCGAGCAGCTGTTTCATCGTGACGACGGCCAACGCGGTTCTCCCTTATTCCTCCGCCCGGGCTGCCACGCCGCATCCCCGGAGGGGCGGCGCAGGGATCTGCCGAGGGCGTGTGTGATACCGGACGGGATCCGGCTCACCTCGAATGGTACCGGACCGGCCGGGCGGCACTGGCCAGACCCGCCCGGGAGCACAAAAGCCCGGGCCGAAGCCCGGGCTTTTGGTCGTTCGCGGTGGTGCGGTTCGGTCTAGTTGACCGGTCTAGGTGATCGGTCTAGGTGAGGTTGTTGCCGATGTTGCTGAAAATGTTCTGGAGCTGGCCGCGGAGGAAGATCATGGCGACGATGACCGCGATCGCGATAACGGCAATGATAAGAGCGTACTCAACGAGACCCTGGCCTTCGTCGTCACGGAAGAACGTAAGCATTCCTGGTCCTCCTTTCTTCCATGGGTCGGCAGGTGGTCGCCTGCTCCCCCGAAGTGTAGGAATGGGGTCGCCGCCGACAAGCCCCCCGACCGGGCTATCCCGGGCTATCCAGTGGTCTGGTACCGACCGGATACCGTACGCCGCTTACCGCGCCCATTCCGCGACCGCGGCGGCGATCCCGTCGAGACCGACCCGGTGGACCCGCGGCGCCGGCAGGGAGGCGAGGAACGTCGGCCCGTAGTCCTTGACCAGGACCCGTCGGTCGAGGAGCACGACCGCGCCCCGGTCGGTCTTCGTTCGGATGAGCCGGCCGTACCCCTGCCGCAGCCGCAGGGCGGCCTGGGGAAGGTGGTACTCGGTGAAGGGGTCCTCGTAGCGCTCGGCGCGACCCTGCACCAGCGGGTCATCGGGGACCGGGAACGGGAGCTTGGCGATGATCACGCAGCGGAGCAGGTCGCCGGGCAGGTCGACGCCTTCCCAGAACGACTGCGTCCCGAGGAGCACCGCGTGCCCCCGGGCGAACCGCTCGAGGATCGCGCGGCGCGAGCCGTCGATTCCCTGCGTGAGCACCGCGATGCCGGCGCCCTCGAGCTCGCCGAGCCTCGCGGCGATGTCGCGCATCGTTCCGTGCGCGGTGAAGAGCACCAGGGTCCGGCCGCCGAGCGCGTGCGCGATGTCGGTGATGGCGCCGGCGGCGTCCGCGCTGAAGCGCTCCTCGTGGGGCAGCGCGATGTCGGTCGGCACGATGAGCGCCGACTGGGTGGCATGATCGAAGGGCGACCCGAGCTGGAGCGCCGCGGCGACGTCCGAGACGCCGAATCGCTCGAGGGCGAACGTCATCGTGCCGGCCACGCCGAGCGTCGCGGATGTCAGCACGACCGACCGGTGGCGTTCGACGAGCGTCCGCCGCAGCGCCGCACCGACATGGGCTGGCGCGACATGGAGACCAAGCCGGTCGCCATCGGCTTGCAGCCAGCTGATCTCGCCCTCACGGGGATCGTGGATCGCATGGGCGATCGCGCCGGTCGTGCCGCTGAGCTCCTTGAGCGCACCCTCCAGCTCGGCGGCTTCGTCCTCATCCGCCGCGCGCGCGACCAAACGCTCCCCCGCCGTGCGGATCGCGGCGAGCGCGTCGACGAAGCGCTCGGCCGCGAGCTCGATCCCGAGCCAGCGCTCATCGCCGGCCCGGATGCCGTTCGTGATCCGCAGCCGCGGCCGGTCGCCATCGAGGAGCGTGCCCAGCGCGGCGAAGGTCTCGTCCGCCAGGAGGTGCGCCCTCGCGACCTCCGCCCGGAGCGTCTGGGCCGGCTCGCCAAGCGACGCGTCGTTCCCGCGGAGCGCCGATCCGACCAGCGGGCTGTGCGCGATGCGGTCGAGATCGCGCCTGGTCCGCCAGGTCTCGAGCCGGTGGCCGAACGCATCGGAGGCGACGTCCTCGAGTCGGTGGGCCTCGTCGACCACCACGTGCTCGGCCGGCGGCAGGATCGAGTTGCCGGCCCGGGCGTCGTGGAGCAAGAGCGCGTGGTTCACCACGACGATCCCGCTGGCGGCCGCGGCGGCGCGCGCGTGCTCGAGGTAGCAGCCGCCGCGCGTCGCGCCGCAACGGCGCGCGGTACAGCTCTCATCGTCGGCCGAGATCCTCGACCAGAGGCTCGATTCACCGCCGAGGAGATTGAGCTCCGCCCGGTCGCCGGCGACGGTCATCGTCCGCCAGACGAGCGTCTTGAGGAGCAGGCGCGCTTCCTCCCGGGTCGCGACCTGGCCACGGAAGAGCTGCCACCGCCGGGGGCAGAGGTAGTTCGAACGGCCCTTGAGCACGGCGACCGGCACATCGCTTCCGAGCGCGGCCTGCAGCGCCGGCAGGTCGTGGCGCATCAGCTGATCCTGGAGCGGGAGGGTGTGGGTGCTCACGATGACCCGCTCCCCGGCAGCCGCACGCGCGAGCGCAGGCACCAGATAGGCGAGCGACTTCCCGATGCCGGTCCCGGCTTCGGCGACGAGCACGCCTCCGCTCTGCTGGGTCCGCTCGATCTGCAGGGCGAGCTCGCGTTGCTCGGGTCGGTCCTCGTACCCGGGGAGCGACCGGGCGAGCGGCCCCGCGGCATCGAACACCGTCGCGGTGTCGGCGATCGCCATCGCGACGGCGCGGGCCGGTCGGGTCGCCGGTTGCACGAACGAGGGCGCGTCCCAGGTATGGCGGACCGCGGCGGCGAGCGCGTCGGCGAAGAACTCCGCGGTCGCGCCGCTCATCATCGGCGCGTAGGCCTGGGCCTCGGCGAGCACGTCCGCCGGCAAAGCCCGGGCGGCAGCCGACAGCGTTCCGAGGACCGCCGCGCAGGTGAGCGCGTCGTCGAGCGCGCGATGCGCGGAGCCCGGATCGATGAACGCGTCGGCGGCCAGGCGCTGGAGCGCGTACGAGGGCGCCATCGGCAGCACGATCGAGGCGAGATCGGCCGTGTCGAGACGCTCGGCCCCCGGTGGCAGGCCCGCCCGCTCGAGGAAGCTCAGGTCGAAGCCGACGTTGTGGCCAAGGAAACACGCCGCGGAGCCGGCAAAGAGTAGGAACGCGGCGATCGCCTCGTCGAGAGGCGGTGCGCCGGCAAGATCGCTGTCGCGGATACCGGTGAGACGGGTGATGGCCGCGCCGACCGGCCGGCCCGGATCGACGAGCGTGCTGAAGCGCTCCCCGGGCTGCATCCCATCCGGCCCGAGGCGCAGACGCACCGCACCGATCTCGACGATCCGGTCACGGTCCGGATCGAAGCCGGTGGTCTCGAGATCGACCGCGATGAGGTCACGCATCGCCGGAGCGGTCCGCCGATCTAGCCGAGTGGGCCACGGTGGCCCAGTCGGGCGGGAGGTTCGGGCGTGCTGGAGCTACGGGTATATGCCGCGGGTGAGGGTCGCCTCGGCCACGCGCGCAACGGCCACCATGTACGCCGCGGTACGCATGTTGACCTTGTGCTTGGTCGCCATTTGGAGGACGTCGGTGAACGACTTCACCATGACCTCTTTCAGGCGAGCGTTGATCGTCGCCTCGCGCCAGAAGAGGTTCTGGAGATCCTGCACCCATTCGAAATACGACACCGTGACGCCGCCGGCGTTGCAGAGGATGTCCGGGATGAGGAACACGCCGCGGTCGAAGAGGATGCGGTCAGCCTCCGGGCTGGTCGGGCCGTTCGCCGCCTCGGCGACGATCTTCGCTTTGATCTTCGGGGCGTTGTGCTCGCCGATCTGATTCTCGATCGCCGCAGGAATGAGGATGTCGCAGTCGAGCTCGAGGAGCTGGGCATTGGTGATGCGCTCGGCGCCGGCAAAGCCGACGACCGTCCCATTCTCCCGCTTATAGGCATCCACCTTGTTCGGATCGAGCCCCTTCGAGTTGAAGATCGCGCCCGTGGTGTCCGACACCGCGATGACCGTCGCGCCGATCTCGGCCATGAGCTTTGCCGAGAACATGCCGGCATTCCCGAAGCCCTGGACGACGACCCGTGCGCCTTCGAGGTCCATTCCCAGGTGCTTCGCTGCCTCGATGATCGTGTAGACGGCGCCGCGCGCGGTGGCCTCGTTCCGGCCCTCACTCCCACCGATCGACAGTGGCTTGCCGGTGACGACCGCCGGGACGGTGTGTCCGGCGTGCATCGAATAGGTGTCCATCATCCAGGCCATCGTCTGGCTGTTCGTGTTCACGTCGGGAGCCGGGATGTCGCGATCCGGCCCGATGAGGAGCGCGATCTCCGTCGTGTACCGGCGGGTGAGCGTCTCCAGCTGTTGGAGATTCATGTGCTTCGGATCGCAGACCACGCCGCCCTTCGCTCCGCCGTACGGGATGCCGACGACGGCGCACTTCCAGGTCATCCACATCGCGAGCGCCTTCACCTCACCGAGGGTGACCGCGGGGTGATACCGGATGCCGCCTTTGCCCGGACCACGCGAGGTGTTGTGCTGGATCCGGTAGCCGGTGAACACTTTCACCGCGCCGTCCTCCATCCGTACTGGGAAATGGACGGTGAGCTCGCGCTGGCACTCCCGGAGGATCGCGCGCATGTTCGGATCGAGGTGCAGCTTGTCGGCGGCCGTATCGAATTGCTCGATCGCCACCTCCCAGGGATCGCGAAGGGTGTGATCGATGACAGCGTTGGACGTCACGGTGGTTTCTCCCATTATTTCGGCAGTTTCGGCGGAGTCAGCTTGTCGATGAGGAGCCACGATGCGGCGGTCTGGCCGGGCGCATACGGGCTGTTCCAATCCTTCATCACCACGCGGTGGAAGCCAAGTCCCGCGAGGGTGTCACGCCACGAGCGTAGCGACCGCGACACGAACGGGGTGAGCCGCACATTCAGGCTCGGCACGAGAAGGCCTTCGAGGTGCCGCTTTCGCTCCAGCAGCGGCGCGTCGAGGAGCGATGTGCCGTCCACTTCCAGGATGTCGAACGCGCTGAAGATCTGCCGCGGCACCGGCGGTCGGACCAGCTCGTTCCCCGCGGTGTCGACCTCGAGATCCCGCTCGTCGCTCCAGTCTTGGACCAGGACCCCGTCCAGGACCGCGGTGCTGCAGCGGGCCTCGGCCGCGATGGCCGCGTAGAGCCCCGCCGGACCCTCCAGGGGCCCGTCGTAGCCCACGAACCGCGCCCCGGGGTGGCCGATCCGCACGAGCGTCCGGGTCCCCCTCCAGGCCGGCTCAAGGATGTGGCCGGGTAGCTCGGCCTGGTCGCGGACGGTCTTTGGCCGTTGGGGCGCGAGCGTCTCCCCGTTCATCGTCCCGCACCGCCGCCGGCACGGGACGCCCCCTTGACAGATAGAACGTGCGTTCTATGATGACCCACGCCTGTTCTCCCGCCCAGCGGGGAGCGGAGCGCCGCAGTCACGAGGAGCGTCATGGCCATTGCGATCGCGATCCCGTTCCCCCGCCTCGCGGATCGCGCGACCGGGGATCGCCCCCGCCGCGCGACGCGTATCGCCGCCCAGCCCGGCGCGCGGGTCTATTCACCCTACGGCCGCCGCCGCCTGGCCCGACCGATGGCGGTACCGGATGTCGGCACGGTGGCCGGTGCCGCCGTGCTCCGGACGCAACTGGTGCACGGGGCGGCCGGCGGCCGGCTGCGGCTGCCCTTCTACCGCACCCGCCGCGGCTAGCGCCGTGGCGCACCGCCTTCGTCGCCGCCACGGGCCATCGCGGCCAGTGGCGCGGCGAGGGCGGTGAACTCGCTCGGGATCACGAACTTCGTCGAGGGCGACGCGCCGAGCTGCTTCAAGGCGTCAAGGTATTGAAGGGTCATCGTCTTTGGGTCGACCGTCGCCGCGGTCTCGTTGATCTTCCCGAGCGCGAGCGAGAAACCCTCCGCCCGAAGGATCGCCGATTGCCGGGCGCCTTCGGCCTGGAGGATATTCGACTGCTTGTCGCCCTCGGCCACGAGGATCGCCGACGCGCGCTTGCCCTCGGCCTCGGTGACGGACGCGCGGCGGGTCCGCTCGGCGGTCATCTGCCGGTTCATCGCGTCCTGGATCTCCTTCGGCGGGACGATCTCGCGGATCTCCACCCGGTTGACCTTGACGCCCCAGCGGTGGGTCTCCTCATCGAGCTTGATCCGGAGCACCTCGTTCATCTGCTCGCGCTTCGCGAACACATCGTCGAGCGGGAGGTCGCCGATGACCGCGCGGAGGGTCGTCGAGGCGATCTGCTGGACCTGCTGGCGAAAGTTCTGGACCTTGATCACCGAGTCCGACGCCTCGACGATCTGCTGGAAGATGATGAAGTCGATCGAGATCGTCGCGTTGTCCTTGGTGATGGTGGTCTGCTGCGGGATCTCCACGCTGAACTCACGCAGATCCACATTCACCGCGCTCTGGATCGGTGGCGGGAGCAGGAGTACCAGGCCCGGTCCGGCGGTCTTCTGGTAGCGGCCGAGGGCGAACACCACCAGACGCTGGTACTCCGGGACGATGTGGACGATCGAGCGCAGGAGCAAGAGCAGGAAAACGATCAGGAACGCGATCGCCGCAAACTGGAATGTCATCAGGATCCCCTTCCGTCGGAGAGCGTCCCCTCCGGCTCGACGATAAGCCGCACGCCATCGACCCGTCGGACCCGCACCGCCGCGCCGCGGGCGATGGGGCCACCCGCGGCGATCGCCGACCAGTCGTCTCCCGCGACATGCACGACACCGCCGGGGGCGAGATCGCTCTTGGCCACGCCGACCGCGCCGAGCAGAAGCTCTGGCCCGCTGGCGATCGGGAGGTGCTGGAACCCGATCGCCAGCCGGACGATCACGGCAAAGAACAGCCCGGTCAGACCAACGACGAGCACGAGCGTGAGCGGATCGGCCGTGTTGCGAAGGCCCGGAAATGTGGGTCGGGCGGGCGGGAACACGATGATCGCCCCGATAGCGAGCGCGACGATCCCGCCGATGGTCAGCAGGCCGTGGCTCGTCACCTTCACCTCGGCGATGAACAGCAGGAGCGCGAAGACCATGAGCGCGATCCCCGCGTTGTTCGCGTCGAGCGTCCCGAACGAGAAGAGCGCGAGCACGATCGCGATGACGCCGACGATGCCGGGGAAGATGAGGCCGGGGTTCGACAGCTCAAAGATGAGGCCATAGGTCCCGAGGGTGAACAGGAGCAGCGCGATCTGGGGATCGACAACGAAGCGCAGGAACGTCTCGAACGGATTTGGATCGTCCTCCAGGGTCGCCGCATCCTTGGTCGCGAGACGCACGCGTCCATCGCCGACGCTGACCTCACGGCCATCCACCTTCGCGAGGAGGTCCGCGACGTCGCGGGCGACGAGGTCGACCACGCCGATCCGTACCGCTTCGTCGTCCCGGATGCTCACGCTCTTGCGCACGGCCTCCTCGGCCCACTGGACGTTCCGCCCGCGGGCCCGCGCGATCTTCGTGATCGCCGCGGCCGCGTCGTTCTCGGCCTTCAGGCGCAGGTCACCCTGGATGTCGCCGCCTGAGCTGTCGACCGGATGAGCCGCGCCGATGTTCGTCGCCGGCGCCATCGCCGCAACGTGCCCGGCGAGGGTGATGAACGTCCCCGCCGACGCCGCGCGCGCGCCGGGCGGCCCCACGAAGGTGAGCACCGGTAGACGGGCATTCAGGAACGCCGTGGTGATGCGGTAGGTCGAGTCAATGAGCCCTCCCGGTGTGTCGATGACGAACACGACCGCGGCCGCGCCGCCGGCTTCACCGTCGGCGATGACCCGCTCGACGTAACGTGCCGTGATCGGTCCGATCGGGCCACTGATGTGACCGACGAGGACCGGCGGCGGCGATGCCGCGGCGAGCACCCCGCCGGTACCGAGCACGAGCAGCATGACCGCGATCGCGAGCCGGACCAAGCGCAACATCGACCAGCTCAATCTACGCGCCTCGGTCCCGGTCCCGGGGCCGGCGGCACCGAGACCGCAGGCGATCGCGCCGACGCGCCGACCGAGAGAAACGAGCCGCACGTCCGTAGGCTAGGCCGATGACGGTGCAGGACGCGGTCGATCGGACGGCGCGAGAACGACCTGATCTGATCGCCGGGACAGCTGCGGGGCGGCCGAAGACCTGGGGCGCGCTCGCCGCCCACGGCGTTCTGACCTTCCGCGCGCTCGCGGGACGGCCACCGACCGAGCCGGAGCGCCGGGCGTTGTGGGCCGGGCTCTGGGCTGCGGCGCAGCAGCGGGTCGGCGGCAGCGGACGAGGACCTCGTCCGTGACGTCACCAGTCTGACGATCGACGCCGGCAAGAACCAGGATCGCGATCGAGCCGCCATCGGAATTCTCGAAGCTGAGCGTGGCCGTGTCGACGACTTTCGGTAGCGTCGGGATCGCCTGACCAACGCCGGCACGATCGCCGCTGCGCGGCGGCGGACTGGATCAGCGGAATTTCACCCGGCCCTCCTTGTCGGGGGCCCAGTCCGCGTCGCCATCGTCGACGATGATCACGAACTTCCCCGCCCAGTGCGGCCGCGGGTAGGTGCCGTCGCTGCGGTCGATGTCAATGAACGATCCGTCCGGCATCCGGATGACGCCCTGGTAGGCGTAGCCCAGCCACCACTCGTCCCCGTACCACTCCGCCAGGCCGATGCGCTTGCCGGTCTGGAACTCGGCCGAGCGCGGCTTGTCCGGACGACGTGACTGCGTCGTCGGCTGCAGATCCCCGCGCTGCGGATCCTCGACGACCACTCCGGCGATCTGGTTGGCCGGATCGCCCAGATCGGTCCCGATCAGACCCTCGTAGCCGATGAGCACCGGGGCGTGTTGGCCGGCCAGCGAAATGACGATGACCGGCTTCGCGCTCCGCGCGAGCCAGTACGCGGCGCCACGGGTGGCGTCTTCCTTCGACCCGAAGGCGTAGTAGTGATACCGGTCGGTGGGCTCCAGCCGCGTGAGCAGCGCCGCGATCGCCGCGGGATCGAGCCCCGGATCGGCACTTCTATTCCCGATCCGTCCCAGGGACAGGAGGGCCGTGGCGTTCAGCGCGTCGCGTCCGGTGGTGAAGGCGTGAATGATCCGCACGCTCGCCGCGGCGCAGGCCAGCGGCTCGCCCACCGGGTCTTCGAACTCGCTGAACCAGGGCACGCCGACCAGACGCGGGCCGACGGTCCGGTAGGCCTGGACCGCGGCCGCCCGGCCGCCCGCCGCGGTGACGACATCGAGGGTGATCCGGATGTCGGTCGCGGCGGGAAGCAGGCCGGCGCAGCCGTAGCCGCCGCTGCGGCCATCGGGATCGCGGGTCGCGGCGCACGGGAACGGGAGGGCCGGAATGATCGTGGCCCTCACGTCGGCCACCGGAAGCGACGACGTCCAGCGTCCCACGACGAAACGGGGCGCCTGGGTCACATCGCGGACCGGACCCAGAACGAGCGCGGGCGCGGGAGGCGCGGGAAGCGTCGGCGGCGCTGTCGGGCTCGCGGGATCGGGAGACGCTGCCCGGACGGCGGGTGCGGGCGCACAGCCGGCGATCAGCACGGCGATCGCGACGACCAGGGCTCGGCCAGTTCGGCCAGTCAGGAGGAGCATCGGCGACATCATCCCCCGTCCGCGCGGGTGCAACATAATCGCCGGGTCCGATGACCCTCCTGCCGATCGTCCCCGTCCGCCATCCGGTCCGCGACCGTCACGTCCGGGTGCCGGCGTCGAAGAGCGTGGCGAACCGCGAGCTCGTGCTCTCGGCCATTGCCGACGGCACCTCGAGACTGGACCTCGGCCCGCTCGACCCGGGCGACGACGTGCGGACGATGCGCGAGGCCCTCGTCGCGCTCGGCTACGCGGTCACGGTACGCGGCGCGATGGTCGCGGTGACCGGCGCGGACGCGACGATCCCCCGGGCCACGGCGACCGTGGACGCAGGCGAAGCCGGGACGGTCGCGCGCTTCGCTGCCGCGCTCGCCGCCCTCGGGAGCGAGCCGGCCACCCTCGACGGCGCCCCTCGTCTTCGCGAGCGTCCGCTCGCGGCGCTCCTCCGAGGGCTGCGCGAGGCCGGCGCGACGGTCGACCACGAGGCGCTGCCACTCACGCTCCGGGGCCCGCTCCGCGGCGGACGCATCGCCATCGCGGCCCATGAATCGAGCCAATTCGCCTCGGCACTGCTCCTGGTCGCACCGCGCATGGCCGAGGGGCTCGCGCTCGAGATCACTGGCCCGGTCGTGTCGGCACCGTTCCTCGAGCTCACCATCGCGGCGCTCCGGGCCCGCGGCGTCAGGGTCGACCGCCCCGACGAGCGACGCTTCCGCATCGCGCGGCAAAAGGTGCGCGCGCGATCGTTCGCGATCCCCGGCGATGCAAGCGCGGCCTCATACGCCGGCGCGGCGGCGGCGATCCTTGGCGGCACGGTGACGATCGACAACGTCGATGGTCAGCTCCGCGAGGGTGCGCAGGGCGATGCGCGGGTGTTCGAGCTCCTCGGGCGGATGGGCTGCCGGATCGCACCCGGTCGGGGCAGCGTCACGGTCAGCCGCGTCGGTCCGCTGTACGGCATCCGCGAGAACGTGGCGGACTGCTCCGATGTCTTCCCCACCCTCGCTGCGGTGGCGACCCAGGCGGATACGGCGACCGAGCTCGGAGGGATCGCGCACACCCGGCATCAGGAGAGCGACCGCATCGCCGCGGTCGCCGCGGCCATCACCGCCCTCGGTGGCCGCGCGACCGCCTACGCCGACGCGATCCGGATCGAGCCGGTCCCGCTGCGCGGCGGCGTCGTCGAGGCGGCCGGTGACCATCGCGTCGCGATGGCGTTCTCGATCCTTGGGCTCCAGGTCCCGGGCGTGGCGATCGACGGCGCCGAGACGGTGACGAAGACCTTTCCCGACTTCTACGCGATGGTCCGCGAGCTCGGGCGCTAGCCGAGCTCCCGTTCGGCGTCGTCGAGCGCGGTCCGGAAGGCCCTGAGCGCAACACGGATCTCGTCGGCGTTCCCGGCGAGCATCGCGTCGGCGAGCGGTCGCGGCGTCGCCGCAAGGCGGGTCATATCGCGGAACCCTGGTCCGGCCAGATCGGCAACATCGGCACCCGCGGCCGCGAGCGCCCGCGAGATCAGTAACGGCAGGCCCGACAGCATCGCGACCGCGCGGTCGTGCACCTCGGCCGACACGACGGTGGGGATCGCGCCGATGGCTCGCGCGAGGTCGCCGGCCAGGGCCATCGCGGCGTCATCCGATCGCGCGGTCGGGACGAGCAGGAAGGGCCGGTCGCGAAAGAGGTCCGCCCGCGCCGCCGCGAAGCCGCTGCCGGTCGACCCCGCCATCGGGTGGCCACCGACGATCCGCGCGGCGGTCGGGGCCGTCACCGCGTAGCCCGCGACGGCGCGCTTCACGCTCCCGACGTCGAGCAGGACCGCTTCGCCCGCCAGCGCCGCGAGCGCTGCGAGCGTCGGCACGATCGCGTCGAGCGGCGTCGCGACGATGACGATATCGGCCGGCAGCAGCCCGGCGAGCGTCGCGCTCGAGGCGACCTTCCGCGTGCCGGCCGGGTCGTACGCGATGACGTCGTGTTGGTCACCGAGTGCGAGGGCGAGAGAGCCGCCGATGAGGCCGAGCCCGGCAATGCCGATCCGCATCACCGGCTCCCGCTCACCGGCGTGCCGCGACGGCGGACGGGGCGGGACGGCCGACCGCAACAGCGACCGCGGGCAGCATCGCCATGAGCGCGGCGAAGTTCTCGAAGGTGAGCGACTGGAAGCCGTCTTTCAACGCGTGATCGGGGGTCGGATGGACCTCGATCATCAGCCCATCGGCCCCCGCGGCGACCGCGGCGAGCGCGACCGGAGTGACGAGGTACCACTTGCCGGTCCCGTGCGAGGGGTCGGCGAGGACCGGAAGATGCGTGAGGCGTTTGAGCAGCGGGATCGCGTTGATGTCGAAGGTGTTGCGGGTGTATTTCTCAAAGGTGCGGATCCCGCGTTCGCAGAGGATGACGTTCGGATTGCCCTTGGCGAGGATGTACTCAGCCGACAGGAGGAACTCCTCGATCGTCGCGGCCATCCCCCGCTTCAGGACGACCGGGCACCGCAGCTCGCCCACCGCGTCCAGGAGCGAGAAGTTCTGCATGTTCCGCGCGCCGATCTGCAGGCAATCGGCAGCATCGGAAACGACCCCGACATCCGCGGGCGTGAGGACCTCGGTCACGACCGGAAGACCGCTCGCCTCGCGCGCCGCAGCGAGGATCTCGAGGCCGGGCACCCCGAGGCCACGGAAGTTGTACGGGGAGGTGCTCGGCTTGTACGCCCCGCCGCGGAGGACGGCCGCTCCCGCGCGGCTCACCGCCAGCGCGGTGTCGACCGTCTGCTGACGGGTCTCGACCGAGCAGGGTCCGGCCATGACGACCAGGGGCGATCCGGCACCGATCGGGACACCGGCGATCCGGACGGTCGTGTCCGCCGGCTGGACCTCGCGCGAGCTCAGCTTGAACGGGCGGCTCACGTGCACGATCTCGGCGACTCCGGGCAGCGACTCGAGCTGATCGGCGTGCTCGCGCGCGGCGACGCCGAACGTGCCGATGGCCGTCCGCTCGGCGCCCGGGAGCGGGATCGCGGTGAGACCGAGCTCGCCGATCCGCTGGACGACGGCAGCGATCTCCGCGGGCGTGGCCGCCGCTCGCATCACGACGAGCATCGGGTCCCTTTCGCGTCCAGCTGGGAGGTCGCGGTCATGTCTCCACCGCCCACGCCGGCCGGAGCGCGCGGGCCTCGTGCAGGAAGGCATGCCGGATCTCGCCCTGGCCCTTCATCGTGTTCCAGGTGATGAGGACCCGGATGCAGCGCGCAAGCGCACCCTTCACCGAGATCTCGCGACCGCACATCAGGGGCACGTCGGTCCAGCCGATCTCCCGGGCCGCGAACGCCGGGAACTCGGCGTTCAGATCGTCGGTGACGGTGAACCAGACGCTCGCGATGTCCTCGCTCCGGAGGCCGTTCAGGCGCACGATGACCTCGAGCATCTCGCGCGTCCGCGCGAGGATCTCGAGCCGGTCATTCGCCATGACCGTCGTGGCCCCACGGATCCCGCGGGTCGTCATCCCGGCCTCCCGGCCGCGACAAGCTCGCGGACGAAGCCGCGGAGTTGGTCCGCGCCCTGGGTTCCGGCCGCCGCGACGATGTCGAGGGCGGCGCTTCCGATCACGACCCCGTCGACGATGTCGCGGAGCGCGGCGACGTGCTCCGGTGTGCTGATCCCGAAGCCGAGGACGACCGGCAACGGGGTCCGTGATCGGACGCGCCCGACGAGCGCTGCTGCGTCGCCGGCCACCGCCGTCCGCGCGCCGGTCACGCCGGTCAGCGATACGCAGTAGACGAAGCCTCGGGCCCGCGGGAGCAGGCGGTCGAGCCGCAGGTCCGGGGTCGTCGGCGCGACGAGATCGATCCGCGCCATCCCCATCGGGGCCAGCACCGCATCGAACTCGGCGCCCTCTTCCGCGGGCAGGTCCGGGACGATGATCCCCGCGACGCCGGCGTCGGCCGTATCGCGCGCGAGCGCCGGCAGGCCGTACTGAAGGAATGGATTGGCGTACCCCATGAGGATCGTCGTCGCGTCGCGCTCGGCGACGACCGACCGCGCCTGCGCGATGCAATCTCGCAGGGTCGTGCCCTGATCGAGGGCGACCTGGCTCGCCCGCTGCACCGTGGCCCCGTCGGCCAACGGGTCGCTGAACGGAACTCCCAGCTCAAGAACGTCGGCGCCGCCGTCAAGTGCCGCGCGCAGGAGGCCGGCGGTCCGGTCGGGCGCCGGATAACCCACGGTGAGGTAGATGACCACGGCGAGACGTCGCTCGGCTCTCGCGCGCGCGAAGGCCCGGTCGATCCGGTCGACGCCGGTCAACGCGACGGTCACCGTCCGAGTGCCGCCATGACCGTCTCGAGGTCCTTGTCGCCACGGCCGGAGAGGCAGACCAGGACATCCAGCTCGCGGCCGTGCTCCCGGGCGATCTCGGTGAGATCAGCGATCGCATGCGCCGGCTCGAGCGCCGGAATGATCCCCTCGGTCCGCGAAAGAAGCTGAAAGCCAGCGAGCGCTTCAGCGTCGGTGCGCGCGACGTACACCGCGCGCCCGTCGCGGTGGAGCGCGGCGTGCTCCGGACCGACTCCCGGGTAATCGAGCCCTGCGGAGATCGAGTGGGTCCCGCGGATCTGCCCGTCGTCGTCCTGGAGCACGAGGGTCCGGGTGCCATGAAGGATGCCGACCGCACCGCCGACGATCGATGCGGCGTGGGCCCCGGTGGAGATGCCGCGGCCCGCGGCCTCGACCCCGCGCAGCCGCACGCCGGGATCGCCGAGGAACGAGGCGAACATGCCGATCGCATTCGATCCGCCCCCGACGCAGGCCACGACAAGGTCCGGCAGCCCGCCTAGCAGGACCTGGGTCTGCTCACGCGCCTCGCGGCCGATCACCGACTGGAAGTCGCGCACGATCGTGGGATAGGGATGCGGTCCGATCGCTGAGCCGAGAAGGTAATACGTCGTCCGAACGTTCGTCACCCAGTCGCGGATCGCCTCATTCACCGCGTCCTTCAGCGTGCGGGTACCGGCGTCGACCTCCCGCACTTCGGCACCGAGCAGCTTCATCCGGAACACGTTCGGCGCCTGACGTCGGATGTCCTCGCTCCCCATGTAGACGATGCACTCGAGGCCCAGAAGCGCGCAGGCCGCGGCGCTGGCGACCCCATGCTGACCGGCACCGGTCTCGGCGACGATGCGCCGCTTCCCCATCCGCTGCGCCAGGAGCGCCTGCCCGACCGCGCTGTTGATCTTGTGCGCGCCGGTATGCGCGAGATCCTCGCGCTTCAAGAGCACTCGACGCAGCCCGACCGCGTCAGCCAGTCTCGTCGCGTCGGTGAGCGGGGTCGGGCGTCCGACGAAGTCGCGGAGCAGCCGCGCAAGCTCCTGCTCGAACGCCGGATCGGCCCGAGCGTCGTGGTACGCGGCCTCGAGCTCGGCGACGGCGGGCATGAGGGTCTCGGGCACGTACTGCCCGCCGAACTCACCGCTGCTGCCGAATCGGCCGGCGCTCATTCCGGCACCGTCGAGCGACGGATCGCGGCGAGTGCCGACATGAGCGGCGCCGGATCCCCTGCCCGCATCAGCGCGGTCCCGACGAGGATCGCGTCGACGCGCGCCGGGAGCCGCGCGGCGTCGGCGACCGACCCGATACCGGACTCGGCCACCAGGAACGGCCCGTCCGGCACTCGCGGCGCGAGGGCGACGATCCGCTCCGGATCGAGTCGTTCGGGGTGCCGCAGGTCGCGCGCGTTCACGCCGACGATCGTGGCTCCGCTCGCGATGACGCGATCGAACGCCTCGGGCTCGTGGGCCTCGACGAGCGCGGCCATCCCGAGGGCCTCGGCGTCCCGCAGGAACAGCGCCAGGGTCGGGTCATCGAGGGCCTCACCGATGAGCAGCACGGCGTCCGCCCCTGCGGCGCGCGCGGCACGGAGCTGATGCGGATCGACCACCACGTCTTTGCAGACGACCGGAATGCCCACCGCGTCATGGACCGCTTTCAGGTCGGCGAGGGAGCCGCCCCAGTGCCGCGGCTCGGTGAGGACCGAGATCGCCGTCGCACCTGCGGCTTCGTACGCGCGCGCGATGGCGACCACGTCGGCCTCGGGCCGCAGCGCGCCCAGCGCGGGTGAGTGGCGCTTCACCTCAGCGATCACGGCGAGCCGGCCCGCGGCACGAGCCGCCGCAAGCGCCGCGGGCAGGCTGCGGACCGAGGGACCGGGTCCAGCGGCCAGCGGGTCGGGATCGGACACGCGTGCCGCCGCGGCGTCCGCCCGGCGTTCTGCGATGACGCGCTCGAGGAATCCGCTCATGCCGCCTCCGCCTCGCCGAGCCGTTGGCTCACCGCGACGAGCTGCGCGAGCCGCTCGGTCGCGGCGCCGCTGTCGATCGCCGCCGCCGCGCCTGCGACGCCGTCGCGCAGATCGGTCGCGACCCCAGCGATCAGGAGCGCCGCGCCGGCGTTCAGGAGCACCGCGTTTCGCCGGGTCCCGGGCTCGCCGGCGAGGATCGCGCGGGCGGTCGCCGCATTCGCGGTCGCATCACCGCTCTCCAGCTCGGCGAGCGCGCCGCGCGGCAGACCAACATCGGCGGGATCGATCGTGCCTTCGCGCACCGTCCCTGCGCGCAGCTCCCAGGTCCGGCTCACCCCGGTCGGGCTGAGCTCGTCGAGCCCGTCGGCGCCATGGACGACGAGGGCGTGCTCGGCGCCGAGCTCGCCGAGGACCCGCGCGATCGTCTCGCCGATCGAAGGCGTCGCGACACCAACGACCATCCGCCGGACGCCTGCCGGATTCGCAAGGGGGCCGAGCACGTTGAACAGTGTTCGAATGCCGATCTCGCGCCGCACCGGGGCAGCATGGCGCATCGCCGGATGGAACCGCGCGGCGAACATGAACGCGACGCCGGCTTCATCAACGCAGTCCGCGATCGCCACCGGACCGAGATCGATCCGCACGCCAAGCTGCTCAAGGACGTCCGCGCTGCCGCACCGGCCGGACGCGGCCCGATTCCCGTGCTTGGCCACGCGCGCGCCCGCAGCCGCGACCACGATGCTCGCGACCGTCGAAATGTTGAACGGGTCGGCGCGTGATCCGCCGGTGCCCACGATGTCGATCGCCTCAGCGCGGAGGTGGACCTTCGTCGCTGCCGCGCGCATCCCCGCGGCGAAGCCGGCGATCTCGTCGACCGTCTCGCCGCGAACGCTCAGAGCGGCGAGCAGCGCGCCGAGCTGGGCCGGCGTCGCCTCGCCAGTCATGACCGAGGTCATCGTCGCCTCAGCCTCCGCGCGCGTGAGCGTGGCGCCGGCGACGACGCGGCCGAGCGCGGTCCGCGCATCCATCAACGGTCCCCCCGAAGGAAATTCTCGAGCATCCGCGCCCCGTCGGCGGACAGGATCGATTCAGGATGGAATTGCACCGCCTCGAGCGGCAGGTCGCGATGGCGGAGCGCCATCACGACGCCGTCATCGCTCCAGGCGGTCGCCACCAAGGCCTGGGGCAGCGTGTCCGGATCGACCATCAGCGAGTGGTAGCGGGTCGCGACCGTCGGATCAGGGACGCCGGCGAACACGCCTCGACCATCGTGACGGACGGGCGAGGTCTTCCCGTGGCGTGGGGCCGGCGCGCGGACGACCGACGCTCCGAATGCGACCGCCGCGCACTGCAGTCCGAGGCAGACGCCGAGGGTCGAGATCCCCCGCTCCGGCGCCGATCGCACCAGCTCGCATGATCGCCCCGCGGCCTCCGGCCGACCGGGACCGGGCGACACCACCACCCGGTCCGGCACCGCGGCCAGGGCCGCATCGAGCGCGGGATCGTCGGCCCGCACGACCCGCACGTCCGCGCCGAGCGCGCCGAGCGATTGCGCGAGGTTGAAGGTGAACGAGTCGTAGTTGTCGATGAGCAGGACCGTCGTCATGTCGCGCTGCCGCCCATCGTGTCGGTCAGCTCGATCGCCCGAAGGAGTGCACGGGCCTTCGCGTGCGTCTCGGCCTCCTCGGCTGCGGGATCGGAGTCGGCGACGATGCCCGCCCCGGCCTGGATCCGGCAGATCCCGTCCTGGATGACCGCAGTGCGGATCGCGATGCAGGTGTCGAGGTTGCCGTCGAAGCCGAGATATCCCACCGCCCCGGCGTAGATGCCGCGCTGGTCGCGCTCCAGCTCCGCGATCCGCTCCATCGCGCGGATCTTCGGCGCCCCCGACACCGTGCCTGCCGGAAAGCAGGCCCGGAAGGCATCGAGCGCGTCGAGCTCGGGCCGCAGGACGCCCTCGACGACCGAGGTGAGGTGCATGACGTGCGAGAACCGGTCGACCCGCATGAGCTCTGGCACGGTGACCGACCCCGGACGCGACACCCTGCCGACGTCGTTCCGCGCGAGGTCCACCAGCATCACGTGCTCGGCGCGCTCCTTCTCCGATGCCCGCAGCTCCGCTTCATTCCGTCGATCCTCGTCTTCATCGCTCCCCCGCGGCCGCGTGCCAGCGATGGGATGCATGACCAGCTGGCCGCCGGTGACGCGCACGAACGGCTCGGGGGACGCACCGACGATGGTCGCCTCGGGGGTGGTCAGCAGGAACATATACGGCGAAGGGTTCACGTGCCGCAGGCTGCGGTAGAGCGCGAGCGGATCGGGTGCCGG
>JAYVCA010000033.1:0-2601 GCA_043750135.1 Chloroflexota bacterium
GAGAGCGCCTGCGCGGTCTGTACCGGATCGAGCGTCTTGCCGTGCCAGCCCTCTTGATCCTCGATGAACGAGACCCCGCGACCCTTGCGTGTCTTCGCGATGATCACCGTCGGTCGGCTCGCGGACCGTGCGCGGCCGAACGCCTCGTCGATCGCCGCGAGATCGTGTCCGTCGATCACGATCGGCTCGCAGCCAAATGCGGTCACCCGCCTCGCGTACGTATCGAGATCCCATTGGAGCTCGGTCGGCCCGCGCTGGCCGAGCCGGTTCACGTCGAAGATCGCGGTGAAGTTGCCGAGGCTCTCGTGCCCGGCCCGGTCGAGACCCTCCCAGATCGATCCCTCCGCCAATTCGCTATCTCCCGTAAGCGTCCAGACGTGATACGGCGCGCGCAGCGGCCGCTTTCCCGCGAGCGCCACGCCGACCGCGATCGGCAGACCCTGACCGAGCGAGCCGGTGGCCACGTCGACCCAGGGGAGGAGCGGCGTCGGGTGGCCTTGCAGGCGGCTGTCGAGCTTGCGGAACGTCAGAAGCTCAGCATCGTCGATCGCACCCGCGGCGCGGAAGACGGAATAGATCAGCGGCGACGCGTGGCCCTTGCTGAAGATGAGGTGGTCATTCGCTGGATCGTCCGGCCGGGTCCAGTCGTACCGCAGATGCCCACCAAGCAGCACGGCGAGGAGGTCGGCGGCTGACAGCGAGGAGCTCGGATGCCCTGAGCCGGCGGCGCTCGATGAGCGGATCGAGTCGGCCCGTAGCTGCCGGGCAAGCTCGGCATAGGTATCCAGTTTCGTGCCGGCGCGAGCGGTCGTGACCATCCACCTGAGCCTACCTCGTTGGCCTGGCGCACTCGACTATCGTCACTCTCACGGCAGCGCCGGCATGAACAAGGCGATGAGAGGGGGCGGACCATGGACGTCGGGATCTACGGGCTCGGGCGGATGGGCGGCAATATGGCCACCCGCCTGGCCCAGGGCGGCCACCGGGTCGTCGCCTCGAACCGCAGCAAGGGACCGATCGACGAGGCGGTCACCCACGGCGCGGTCGCGGCCTCCACCATCGCGGAGCTGGTGGCGAAGCTGCCGGCGCCGCGGGTGCTGTGGGCGATGGTGCCGGCCGGCGCGGTGACCGACGAGACGCTCGAGGAGTTCGCCCGATACGCCTCGAAGGGCGATGTCCTGGTCGACGGCGGGAACTCGAATTTTCGAGACTCGATGCGCCGTGCCGAGCGGTACACCGCGCAGGGCTTGCACTACCTCGATATCGGCGTCTCTGGCGGCATCTGGGGCCTCAAGATCGGCTACTGCATGATGGTCGGGGGGGCCGCGGACGCGGTGGCGATCGCGAAGCCGCTCCTCGACACGCTCGCGCCGCCGAACGGCTGGGCCCATTTCGGGAAGAGCGGCGCCGGGCACTTCACCAAGATGGTCCATAACGGCATCGAGTACGGGATGATGCAGGCCTACGGTGAGGGCTTCGAGCTCCTGCACGCGAGCGAGTTCGATCTTGATCTCCACGCGGTCGCGCAGGTCTGGAACCAGGGGAGTGTCGTGCGCTCGTGGCTGCTCGAGCTCGCCGAGCGGGCATTCGAAGCCGAGGGCACCGACCTTGCCCGCATCAAAGGCTACGTCGCCGATTCCGGGGAGGGTCGCTGGACCCTTCACGAGGCGATCGACCACGGCGTCCCGATGACCGCGCTCGCCCACTCGGTCTTCGCGCGCTTCACCTCCCGGCAGGACGACAGCTATGCGATGAAGGTCGCGGCCGCGCTGCGCAACCAGTTCGGCGGCCACGAGGTGAAGTCGGAATAGCTGCGCCGATGACCAACACCGCTCCCAACCCGCTCCGGGCGGGAGCGCGCCTCTCGCGGAGTCCCGATCCGGCGGTGCTCGTCATCTTCGGCGGGTCGGGCGATCTCGCAGCGCGCAAGCTCCTCCCGGCCCTTTACAACCTCGCGCTCCAGCGCGTGCTCCCTGCGGCGTTCGCGGTCGTGGGCGCAGCGCGGGCGCCACTCACCGACGAAGCCTTCCGGGCCCAGCTTCACCACGACATCGCGACGTTCAGCCGCACCCTGCCGATCAACGAGGAGGTCTGGGAGAGCTTCGCCGAGCACGTCCATTACGTCTCGACGAAGGACGACTCCGGATACCAGACCCTGCGCGAGACCCTCGAGCGGCTTGACCGCGACCTTGGCACGCACGGGAACCGGCTCTTCTACCTCGCCACCCCGCCCGCGGCGTATGAGGGGATCATCGGCTCGATCAAGACCCACCGGCTTGCCGAGGCCGGCGGGTCGGCCCGAATCGTCATCGAGAAGCCCTTCGGCCGCGATCTCGCGAGCGCCATCGCGCTCAGCGCGAAGCTCCACGAGGTGTTCCGCGAGGACGACATCTTCCGTATCGATCATTACCTTGGAAAAGAGACCGTCCAGAACATCCTCGTCCTTCGATTCGCGAACAGCATCTTCGAGCCGGTGTGGAGCCGACAGTACGTCGACCACATCCAGATCACGGTGGCCGAGTCGATCGGGGTCGAGGAGCGCGGTGAGTACTACGAGCACTCCGGAGCGCTCCGCGACATCGTGCAGAACCACCTGCTCCA
>JAYVCA010000034.1:0-8459 GCA_043750135.1 Chloroflexota bacterium
TCCACCAAACGCAGCGCGTGACCATGAGCGGAACGAGCCGGCCGGATCTCGCGACCCGCCTTCCCGAGAACCCGCTGATCCGGGCGCGTGACGTACCACCGTCGCGACCGGAGCTCGAGGTCGTCTCGGTCTTCAACGCCGCCGCGGCGCGCGTCGGTGACGAGATCGTTCTCTTGCTCCGGGTCGCCGAGCAGCCCCGCACCGACATCGAGCCGGCGGCGAACGCGCAGACCCTCGTCCTCGATGGCCCCGAACCGATCCTGCAGCCACTGCCGGCCGGCTACGCGATGCACCAGCTGGTCGGGATGTGCTACCTCAACACGGCCACCGACCCGCCGAGCGTCACCGTGGCGTACCTGCCGCGCGATCTCGTCGGGCTCGACCTGAGCGACCCACGAACGATCCGCTATCACTACCAGCAGCAGCCGCTCCGTGGTCACAACGGCGGCTACGTCGACTACCTCGCCCAGATGTCACACCTGCGTGTCGCGCGGAGCACCGACGGGGTGCGTTTCACGATCGACCGCGAGCCGGCGCTCGCGCCGCTCACCGAGCTCGAGGAATACGGCATCGAAGATCCGCGCGCGACGTACATCGATGGGCTCTGGCAGATCACGTACGTCTCGGTATCGCGGCTGGGCATCACCACGAGCCGCGCCACCACCACCGATTTCCGCTCATTCGCCCGCGAGGGCGTGCTCTTCCTCCCAGACCATAAGGACGTCGTCCTCTTTCCGGAGAAGGTACGCGGCAAGTACGTCGCCCTCACCCGCCCGATGCCCGGATCCTTCGGCCGCATCCTCGGCATGTGGATCGCGTTCTCGAGCGACCTCGCCAGCTGGGGCAGCCACCAGCCGCTCGCGATGCCGCGCTGGGAGATGTGGGACGAGGTCCGGACCGGAGCGAGCGCCGTCCCGTTCCGCACACCCGCGGGCTGGCTCGAGCTCTATCACGGCGTCGACCGGCACTCCCGCTACGCGATGGGCGCGCTCCTGCTCGACGCGAACGACCCCGCTGCGGTCATCGGTCGGTCGCCCGCGCCGATCCTCGTTCCGCATGAGCCCTACGAGCGCACCGGGCTGTTCAACGAGACGGTGTTCTCGTGCGGCCACGTCGCGCTCGAGGGTGATCGGATCCGCCTGTACTACGGTGCGGCCGACTCGGTGACCGCGGCGGCCGACTTCTCGGTGAACGAGATCCTCGCCTCGCTCCGACCATGCTGAGGCAGCTGCACCGGCTCACCCGCCCGGTTCCGGCTGCCGGGCCAGCGGCGTTCGCGCTCGCGGTCTACGCCGACGCGGACGACCAGCTCGTCCCGGCCCGCGAGAGCGGCGAGGAAGGCGTGGCCTGCGTCGACGACGCCGCGCGCGGGATCGTCCTCCTCGCAGACCTGTGGGCGGCGACCGGCGACCCGGAGCTGCGCGGCTGGGCCGCCGGGCTCCTGGACTTCCTCCTCTACCAGCAGCGCTCTGACGGGCGCTTCGTGAACTTCATCCACGACTGGGGAGGCGCGCCGAACGAACGGGGGCTGACCTCGGTCCCCGGTGGCGCGTTCTGGCAAGCGCGCGCCCTGTCCGGCCTGGCCAAGGCCTGGATCGTCCTCGACGACGAGCGCGCCGAAGCCGCGTTCGTCCGCGCCCTCGGTCCGGTCAGGGCCGCGCCGGCGGCCGCGGATGTCCGTTCGGTCCAGATCCGTGCCGTTCTCGAGGTCGTGCGGGCCGGGCGGATGCCGGAGCTCCGAGCTGAGCTCGGCCCCTGGTGCGACGAGCTGGTCGCGACCCACGATGGCGACATGCTCCTGGACGCACCGGGCACGCTGCATCTGTGGGGGCACTCACAGGAGGCGGTCCTCGCCGACGCCGGCTCATTCCTCGGCCGCGCCGATCTGATCCGGATCGCCCGCCGGAGCGCCGACCTGGTGTTCACACCGGCGATCCGCTCGGCGTTCGCGCTCCCGGTCGTCCAGCCGTACGACATCGCCTGCGCGGTCGATGCGATGGACCGGCTCGCCGCGGTCACCGGCGAAGCCGGCTACGAGCGGCTCGCCACCGATGCGCGCGACTGGTTCGACGGTCGGAACTCGGCCGGTGCTCCGGTCTACGACCGCGAGCGCGGTCGGGTAGCGGACGGGATCGACGAGGGCCGCGTGAGTCGCACCTCCGGGGCCGAGTCGAACATCGTTGGCGCGCAGGCCCTCTTCGCCCAGATCGTCTCCACCCGTCGGGCGGCTTCGATCGCCGCGCCGCCGGAGCTGCGCGCCGCCGGCTAACGCTCGCCGTCGCCGGCCAGCGACCGGAGCGCCGGAAGCGCCGAGGCAGGCGCCGTCACCGTCTTCGCGCGGCTCGCCCGCCCGCCCTCGATCACGACCGTGGTGTACGGGACCCCCAGAGCGCCGGCGAGCAGCCGCCGCACCGCATCGTTCGCCGCGCCCTCGGCTGGCGGCGCGGTGACCCGGACGCACAGCGCCCCCTCTCTGGTCCCGCCGACCGCGGCCCGCGACGCCCGCGCGCTCACCCGCACCCGGAACCGCAGCCGCTCGCCGACCTTCGCGACACCAAGCGCGCCGTTCACCCCCTCACCCACTGACCCCATCACCCTCTCCCCACGCGCTTTACACCACCGCGGGGAGGATCCGCAGCACCAGCGATGTCGCGAGCTGGATGCCCACGAGCGCGACGAACGGCGAGAAGTCCATCCCTCCGGCCGCGGGCAGCATCCGGCGGATCGGCCCAAGGATCGGCTCGGTGACGCCGCTGATGAACTCGTTCAGGCCGAGCGGGAGCCGCGAGGGGATCCAGGTCAGGAGCACCCGGCCGAAGATCGCGAGGGTGAGCGCGCCGCTCAGGACGTTCACGAACGCCTCGAGGAACAGGAAGAACAGGCACGAGCCGCACACCCTAGGTCGGCAGATCGAGCTTGTAGCGAGACGGAGTGGGTCCGGACTGGCCCTGGTAGGACGAGCCAAGCTCGGGGGAGCCATATGGCCGCTCCGCCGGCGAGCTGAGCTGAAAGAACGAGAGCTGCCCGATGCGCATGCCCGGATAGAGCGTGATCGGGATCGTGTTCACGTTGCTGAGCTCGAGGGTTATATGTCCGTCCCAGGCCGGATCGATGAAGCCCGCGGTCGAATGGATGAGCAGCCCAAGCCGCCCGAGCGAGCTCTTGCCCTCCACTCGCGACACCACGTCATCGGGAAGACGGATCCGCTCCCGCGTCGAGCCAAGGACGAACTCGCCGGGGTGAAGGATGAGCGCGCCTTCGTCCACGGTCACCAGCTCGGTGATGTCGTCGAGGCCTTTCGCCAGATCGATGTACGCGTGCCGGCTCGAGTTGAACACCCGGAAGCGGTGGTCGAGGCGGATGTCGAGGCTCGCCGGCTGCACGCAGGCCGGGTCGAATGGATCGATCCCGATGCGCCCACTCGCGATGAGCGCGCGGATGTCACGGTCGGAGAGCACCATCGCTCTGCAGGATACGAGCGCGCAGCTCGGACCAGGTCCGCACGACGCTGTCGGCCTCTGGCAGCGGCTCGGTGGCATAGCCCCAGAGGACCTGGATCGTGCGCACCCCGGCAGCGCGTCCCATCGCCATGTCGGTGACGGTATCCCCCACCACGACGGTCTCCTCCGGCCCCGCGCCGAGCCGTTCCATGGCCAGGAGCGTCACATCCGGCGCGGGCTTCGTGCGGCCTGGAGGCACCGAGTCCCCGCCCAGGTAGAGCTGGATCTCGCGGCGGATCCCCAGACCAGCGAGGATCCGCTCGCAATCGGCGGCGAGCTTTCCGGTGACCGTCGCCTGCAGCAGGCCGGCCCGATGGAACGCCTGGACCGTGGTGCGCGCGCCGCGGAACAGCTTCGTCGCCGGCACCGAGACCTCGGCATACACCTGGCGATACTCGGTCCGGAACACGACCGCGTCATCGACCGACAGATCGGGCCACGCGAGCCGGAAGATGTCCTCCAGCGGCAGACCGGTCATCCTGCCGACCTCGTCGAACTCGAGGAGCCTGCCGCCGTGACGGCCGATGACCGTGTTCGCGGTCTCGACGACGAAGCGCACGCTGTCGGTCAGGGTGCCGTCGAGGTCCCAACAGACCAGTCGTGTCGGCGTTGTTGACGGTGCTGGCGTTGCTGGCCCTCTCGGATCGACCGGGACCGCCATCACTCTCACCGCCGCTTGCGTGGACGGGATCGCGTGGCGCCGGTGAGCTCGGCGGGCTCGATCGGGAGCGTGATCTGCTCGGCCTGCCGCCGGTCCCGCGCATCCTCACGGCGCTTCACCAGCAACGCAAGCTCGTCATAGAGCGCGTCCGGATCGTCGAGCTTGGCGTAGACGATCTTGAAGCGCAGGTAGCTCATCGGATCGACATCGGCCAAACGCTCGAGCACCATTTCCCCGATCCGCTGCGATGCGACCTCGGAGGTGCCGCTCTGCCTGATCGTCGCCTCGATGTCATCGATGACCCGGGCGAGCGCGGACCCGGTGAGCGAGGTGGAGGCGGCCTTCTCGATGGCGCTGGCGAGCTTGCGCCGATCGAACTCCTGGCGCGTACCGTCCCGCTTATTCACCTGGATGCGCGCCGACTCGCTCCGCTCGAAGGTCGTGAACCGCTCGTCGCATTCGTCGCAGCCCCGGCGACGTCGGATCGAGGCACCGTCCTCCGCTTCGCGGGAGTCGATGACCCGGGTATCGGCGTTTCCGCAGCTTGGGCAGCGCATCGGACACAAGATATGGGACCGCCGCCACTAAATCTAGTGGCGGCGGTCGCCGCAGGGTGTTCGTGCGGTCGGCGTAGCGCCCGATGCCGAGGGTTGAACGACTCTTCCGAGCGATCCGTCGGCGGGTTTCGCCTCGAACGAACGCATCCCCGCCGGTCGTCAGCCGGCGGGGATGCAGTCAGCGTGCCAGCGAGGCCGTGCGGCCGGTCAGGCCGCTCCGGATGGCGCGGTCACTTGCGGCGGAGGAAGCTCGGAACCTCGAGGTCGTCGGGGGCATAGGCCTTGGGGGTCTGGTCCGCCTTCGTTGCGGAGGACGAGGTCGGCGCGGCCGAGCTGATCTGATGCGGACGCTCGGCCGGACGGGATTCGACCTGCCGCTTGTAGAGCGGCTGCTCGATCCGCTTGAGCGGGCGGGCCTGGTCGAACCCGGTGGCGATGACGCTGATCTTCACATCGTCGCCCATGCGCTCGTCGATGACCGAGCCGAAGATGATGTTCGCCTCCGGATCGGCGGCCGCATGGATGATCTCAGCGGCCTCGTTCACTTCGAAGAGCGTGAGGTCCGGACCACCGGTGATGGTGAACAGCACCCCGCGGGCGCCATCGATCGACTGCTCGAGGAGTGGCGACATGATCGCCTGGCGTGCGGCATCGGCCGCCCGCGACTCGCCGCTGCCATGACCGATGCCCATAAGGGCGGACCCGGCGTTGGTCATGATCGTTTTCACGTCGGCGAAGTCGAGGTTGATGAGGCCTGGAACGGTGATGAGGTCGGAGATCCCCTGCACGCCCTGACGGAGCACGTCGTCAACGATGCGGAACGCATCGACCATCGTCGTCTTCTTCTCCGCGACCTGAAGCAGGCGATCGTTCGGGATCGTGATGAGCGTGTCGACCTTATCGACCAGCTCCTGGATGCCCTGCTCCGCCAGCAGACGGCGCTTCGCGCCCTCGAACGAGAAGGGCTTGGTCACCACCGCGACGGTGAGGGCGCCGATGTCTTTCGCGATCTCGGCGATGACCGGGGCCGCGCCGGTGCCGGTGCCGCCACCCATGCCGGCGGTCACGAAGATCATGTCCGCCTCTTTCAGCGCCTCGTACAGCTTCTCGCTGTCGTCCTCGGCGGCTTTGCGGCCGACCACCGGGTCGGCCCCGGCGCCGAGGCCCTTGGTGATCTTGTCGCCGATGCGCAGCTTGTGCGGGGCGTCGGAGAGCAGCAGCGCCTGGGCATCGGTGTTGACGGAAATGAATTCGACGCCCATGAGCTCGGCGCGGATCATGCGATTCACGGCATTGCTGCCGCCGCCACCGACACCTACGACCTTGATGAGCGCGAAATTCTCGATATCCGATCGGAGCGGCATGAGGGGCAACCTCCTAGAGCGACGAGTCCATGCCGCTGCCCCTCCCCCGAGTGCGTGCATGGCTGGTATTCAGTTGCTCGGCATCATAGCCCCGCCGCACGCCCTCCGGGAGGTCGGATCAGGGCAACAATCCACGGAAGGCGCGGCCGATCCGGGAACCGAGGCCGTCGAGCGAGCGGCCGCCACCGCGCTCGTCCTCGGTCGTCCAATTCTTGGCCCCCCACAGCAGCAGCCCGGACGCGGCCGCGTACGGCGGGGTCGAGATCTGGTCGGTCAGGCCGCCGAGATTGCGCGGTTGGACCACCCGGGCGCTCATCCCGAGCTGGTCCCGGGCCGCACGGCTGATCCCGCCCAGAAGCGCCCCGCCTCCGGTGAGGACCAGGCCGGCCTGGAGCCGATTCGTCGCCCCGGCGGCGGCGATCTCACGCTGGATCGCTTCGAAGATCTCGGTCATCCGGGCCTCGATGATCTGGGCGACCGTCCGGCGCGTGACCCCGTGCGAGAGGTCCTCGCCGATCGAGGTGATCTGGACCACCTCATCCGGGTCCACATCCAGCGGGAGTGCCGTGCCCTGGCGGATCTTCAGGCCCTCGGCGACCTCCGGTGTGACGCGGAGGACCAGTCCGAGGTCGCTGGTCACGGTCCTCCCACCCATCGGGATCGTCGCCGCGTGCGCGATCGACCCGTCATGGAAGATCGCGACATCGGTCGTATCGCCGCCGATGTCCACCAGGCAGACCCCGAGCTCGCGGTCCTCTTCGGTGAGCACGGCCTCGGCGGTGGCGAGCGGCGCGAGCACCAGCTCGTCGATCTCGACGCCGGCGCGCTGGATGCACTTCGTGAGGTTCTGGACGCTGGTGGTAGAGGCGGTGACGATGTGGGTCTCGACCTCCAGCCGGACCGCGCTCATGCCGATCGGGTCCCGCACCCCCTCCTGCCCGTCCACGACGTAGCCGCGCGGGATGACATGAAGGATCTCCCGGGTGTTCGGGATCGACACCGCCCGAGCCGCCTCGATGGCGCGCTGGGTGTCCTCGCGACCCACATCGTGGTGATGCCCGGAGACCGCGACCATGCCGCGGGAGTTCTGCGAGACGATGTGGTTCCCGGAGATGCCGACGAATGCCGACCGCACCTTGAATCCGGAGAGCCGCTCCGCGGCGTCCACGGCCGCGGCGACAGACTGGACCGTCCGGTCGATATCGATGACCACACCCTTTCGCAGGCCGTCGGACGGAGCCTGGCCGATGCCGATGACGTCGAGGCCATTGTTCCGCGTGACCTCGCCGATGAGCACCGAGACCTTGGTGGTGCCGACGTCGATCGCCACGAGGATCGTCTGCTCGGGCACGGCGGCTCCTTTTCGTTCAGTCCCGCGGTCCGGCATGCTCCGGCGATGCCCGGACCGCCTGATCTTGTCCGATCTCTCCCCGCGTCCCCACCTGCGCCCGCCGACACCGACCTAGAGGAAGTGTCTCCGGATGACCGCGACATTCTGGAAGATGCGCCAGCCGAAGGCAAAGAGGGCCACCAGATAGAGGTCGATCCCGAGGCGGTCGCCCAGGAACGCCAGCCCGGCCGCGAGGAGCGCGTTCGTATAGAACCCGGAGAGGAAGATCTTCGTATCGAAGTGACCCTCGAGCTCCGCCCGAAGCGCGCCGAGCAGCGAGTCCAGCGCGGCGAGGATGCCCACCGCGGTGTAGCGGGCCCATTCGACGGGCAGGTTGAGCCGGAGCGCGAGCCCGAGGAGGACCCCGGCGAGGAGTCCGAGGAGCGGAAGCCACATCTAGTGTCGCGTCCCTAGTCGGTCATTGCGGGCTGAAGACGATCCGTTCCGGGCTTCGCACGTCAAGGTAGTCTAGCCGCCGCGTCGGGTTGTCCCGCAGGAAGCTCCGCGCCAGATCGAGCTTGCGGCCCAGATCTTCCGGACCGCCGAAACGGATCTCCCACCCGCTGCCGGTTCGCAAGAGCAAGCCGGTGACGGTGCGATCGATCCGGACCTCGGGCCTCGAGACGTCGGCTCGCAGCTCGCCCGGCGCGATCGCGGCGAGGCGCAGGGCCGCGGCGAGCAACGCTGGATCGACGCAGCGTCCGCCGGACGTGCCGGCGCAGAGCCGGGTGGCGTCGCGATCGTCTGCGATCCGCACCGCCGGCGCGGCGGCAGGATCGGCTGAACCGAACAGCACTCCGTCGGCGTCGGCGAACCACTCCTTCGGTCCGAGGATCCAACGACCGACCGGTACCCGCTCGGTGACGACGATCCGGGCCTGGTCGGGGAGCGCGAGCGCGACGCTCGCGTCGCGCACCGCCGGGAGCGAGAGCAGCGACCGGCGCGCGTCGGCCGCGCTCGCGCTGAAGATCGGCTGCCCGCGCAGCG
>JAYVCA010000035.1:0-5225 GCA_043750135.1 Chloroflexota bacterium
ACGTTGTACCCGGACAAGATCATCGGGATCGCGGTCACCGCGGGGCGGATCAGTGACGTCGTCGTTGAGGATCTCGAGCTCATGTCGGCCGAGCATGAAGCGGCCACGGGCATCGTGGTGCGCCCTCCGGCTGCGATCGCGGCGGTGGGCGTGGTCGCGGTCGTCCCGGGCGATGGGATGGCCACGATCGCGTCGTCCCTCGGAGCGCATCCGCTCCGTGGCGGGGCATCGATGAACCCCTCGACCGAGGAGCTGCTCACCGCGATCACCGCGGCCCACGCGACGCACGTCATCATCCTGCCGAACGACAAGAACGTCATCCTCGCCGCGCGATCGGCGGCGTCGCTCGCCTCGTGCGCGGTGACCGTGCTCCCGCTCACGAACCTGGGCGCCGGAATGGCCGCGCTCGTCGCGTTCGATGCCGGACGCTCGGCCGACGAGGCCATTGCCGACATGACCGAGGCGGCCGGGCGCGCCCACGCGATCGAGATCACGCGGGCAACGCGCTCGGCGACCGTCGACGGGATCCACATCCGCGAATCGGAGATGATCGGCCTCGTCGACGGCACGGTCGTGGCCAACGGCGCCGACGAGGCCGCGGTCCTCGGCGACGCAGCTGCTCACCTCGAGGGCATCGGGATATTCACGGTGTACGTCGGCACTGGGGTGGACGCCGCGCGCGTCGCCGCGGTGCGCGAGCGGCTCGGCGCCGCGTTCCCGGAGGCCGAGATCGAGATCGTGGATGGCGGCCAGCCGCATTACCCGTTCGTCGTCGCCGCTGAATAAGCGCCCGGGCTCGAGCCTGGACCTCGGGGTCGGCGCGCTCCCGGGCGTGGGGGCGAGCTCGGTGAAGCTTCTCGACCGGCTCGGCATCCGGACGATCGGCGATCTGCTCTGGCACCTGCCGACGCGGCACCTGGACTACACCAGGGTCCAGCCGCTCCACTCGCTCCGCATCGATGCCGAGCAGAGCACCGAGGCCATCGTCGGCGCGATCAGCGAGCGCCGGACCGCGCGCGGCCAGATGCTCACCGAGATCGAGCTCCTCGATCCGGCGGATGGACGACCGACGAACGTACGGGCGACCTGGTTCGGGCGGCAGTTCATCAAGGAGCGGTTCCGGCCGGGGCAGCTCATCCGCCTCTCGGGGAAGGTGACCCAGTACGGTCGCTGGCTCCAGCTTGCGAAGCCCAACGTCGAAGCCGCCGACGCCGAGCGGGTCCACACCGGCCGGATGGTCCCGGTCTACCGCCTCACCGAGGGCCTCAAGGAAGGTCATCTCCGGCGCTGGCTGCACACCGCGGTGGAGGGCGACAGCACCCGCGGCGCGGTCCTCGGCGAGCTGCCGGAGCCGCTCCCGGCGGCGATCCGAGAGCGGCGCGGGCTGCTCCCCGTCGCCGACGCGATGCGCGAGGTCCATTTCCCGTCCACCGAGGCGCGGCTCATCGAGGGACGACGCCGGCTCGCGTTCGATGAGCTGCTCACGCTGCAGCTCGGGCTCGCGCAACGCCGGGCGCGGTGGCAGCGCGACGCCCGGGCACCGCAGCTCCGCGCGTCGGACGCCGAGGTCGCGGGCTGGATCGCCGCACTCCCGTTCACGCTCACCGCGTCGCAGCGCCGCGCGTTCGACGAGATCCGTGGCGATATCGGGCGCCAGATCCCGATGTCCCGCCTCCTCGAGGGCGATGTCGGCTCGGGAAAGACCGTCGTCGCGGCGCTGGCGGCGCGCGTCGCCGTGACGTCAGGGGCGCAGGTCGCGCTCATGGCACCCACGGAGCTTCTCGCCGAGCAGCATTTCCGATCCCTCCGCGCGCTTTTCGCCGCGGCTGGCCCGTCGGTGGAGCTTCTCACCGCGAGCGTCAGTGCGGCCGCGCGGCGCGAGGTGCTCGGCGCTCTCGCGACGGGAGCGCTCGACGTGGTCGTTGGCACGCATGCGCTCGTGGTCGAGGGAGTCGCGTTCCACCGGCTCGGCCTCGCGGTCGTGGACGAGCAGCACCGGTTCGGGGTACGCCAGCGCACCACGCTGCGCGAGAAGGGCGTGGACCCGCATCTTCTGCTCACGACCGCCACACCGATCCCGCGCACCCTCACTCAGACGATCTACCGCGATCTCGACCTCTCGGTCATCGACGAGCTCCCGGCCGGTCGGAAAGAGATCCGCACCGAGGTGCGTCCGCCGGAGGCACTCCCGAACGTGTGGCCCTGGGTGCGCATGCACGCCGGCGCCGGCGAGCAGGCCTTCATCGTGTGTCCCCGGATTGATCCCGGCGAGGGTGACGACGACGCGCCGAGCGCGGTCGCGGTCGAGCGCGAGCTGCGTGCCGGGGCGCTCAACGGGCTGCGGATCGGGTTGCTCCACGGCCGTATCGCGGCGAAGGACCGCGATGACGTCATGCGCCGGTTCGCCGCCGGCGAGATCGACGTCCTCGTCGCCACGACCGTCGTGGAGGTCGGGATCGACGTGCCGAATGCGACGATGATGATCGTCCTGGGCGCCGAGCGATTCGGTCTCGCGCAGCTCCATCAGCTCCGCGGCCGTGTCGGGCGCGGCGAGCAGAAGGCGGTCTGCGTCCTGGTGAGCGAGGATGCCGCGGGATCCGAGCGCTTGGCCGCGATGACCGAGCGGCGGACCGGGCCGGATGGCGTCGCGCGGCCCCTCGATGGCTTTGACCTCGCGAAGCGGGACCTCGAGATCCGCGGTGCCGGGGAATTCCTCGGCGACGAGCAGAGCGGCGCGTCGGAGCTGCGTATCGTGGACCTCGCCGATGTCGATCCGCGCCTTGCCGCGGAGACGGCCGCCGAGGCCGACGCGATCCTCGCTGCCGATCCGACGCTCGAGCGCGCGGAGCACGGCGCTCTGGCCGTCGCTGTCGAGGCGCTGTGGCGCCGCTATGCGCTGGCGTGAGGGCAGCGTGCGGGTGATCGCCGGCTCGGCAAAGGGACGCACCCTTCTCGTTCCGCGTGGCGGCGGGACTCGCGCGGCGACCGACCGGATCCGCGAGACGCTGTTCGGGATCCTCACCCCGGATCTCCCCGGAAGCGTCGTCCTGGACCTCTTCGCCGGGTCGGGGAGCCTCGGGATCGAAGCGCTCTCACGCGGCGCGGCGCGGGCGACCTTCGTCGAGCGCGCCCCCGGGGCGCTCGCGGTCCTCCGGCGGAACATCGAGCACGCCGGCTTCGGCGATCAGGCGACCGTCGTCCGCTCGGAGGTCGTCGCCTTCCTTGATGCGCCGTCCGACGCTGATCTGGCCTTGTGCGACCCCCCCTACGCCGACGTGGCGGTCCTCGGGGAGGTGCTGGCGAAGCTCGCCGCTCCGGGGCGCCTGGTGGTGGCGCGGATCCTCCGGAAGCACCCACCGGTCATCCCGGCGAGCCTCGCGGTAGCGAGGACGCGGGAGCTCGGCGAGGAGGCCCTCCTGTTCCTGCGATACGATGCGGGCCCTGCGGGAGGGTAACGTGGACATCCAGTTCCTCGTCGAGCGGCTCGAAGCTCTGGTGGTCAGCGCGCGGAAGCTTCCGATGACCAGTCAGGTCATCCTTGAGCAGGCCGCGGTCCTCGACGTCATCGACCAGATGCGCGTGGCCATCCCCGAAGAGGTCCGGCAGGCCCGTCGGGTGAATCAGGAAAGCGACCAGATGCTCGCGAAGGCGCGGGAAGAGGCCGAGCAGATCATCGGTGCAGCGCAGGAACAGGCCGCGCTCCTGCTCCAGGATCAATCCGTGCTCCGCGAGGCCGAATCGCAGGCCGGGGAGCTGCGCGCCCGCGCACAGGGCAAGGCCGACGAGACGATGCGTGGCGCAGACCAATACGCGTCCGACGTGCTCGTGCGCCTGGAGAGCGATCTGGTGAAGACGCTGTCGATCGTGAAGAAGAGTCTCGAGGTCCTTGAGGAGAGACGCCCCCAGCCCCTGGAGCGCTAGCGGTGCGGATCAACGTCGCGCCGTTGTTGAAGCAGCCGATGGGCGCCTTCGACGAATACTCCTTCACCGAGACGCCGATCGACCCGCACGGCGACAACGCCGGGCTGCTGGAGGTCGCGATCGTCGACGTCGACGCGCAGATCCGCGCGACGCACACCACGCCGGGCGCGTTTCTCGAGGGGAGCGCTGACGCGCACCTCGCGACCCAGTGCAGCCGCTGCCTGCGGCCGACCGACGTGGCGGTCCGCGTCGAGTTCGCCGAGCAGTACTACGCCACGCTCGCCGTCGAGACCGGCGCCGGCCTCACCGTCCCGCCGCCCGACGCGAGGACGATCGGGCCGGACTTCCGCATCGATCTCACCGAGCTGGTCCGCGAGGAGCTCATCCTCGCGGCTCCGATCGCCGCGCTCCACGCCCCCGATTGCCGGGGGCTCTGCCCCGAATGCGGCGAGGACCTGAACGAGCGGCCGCACGAGCACGCCGCGTCCGACCAGCGTTGGGCGAAGCTCGCCGCGCTCAAGGACTTTGCCGAGGACGCCGAGTAGGGCACACTAGAGGCCGAACCCACGCAAAAGGAGTCCTCGGCTGTGGCTGGTCAACCGAAAAAGCGCACCCCGCACGCGGCCCAGGGCGAGCGTCGCAGCCACCTCCGGCTGAAGGCGATGACCCTCGTGCCCTGCCCGCAGTGCAAGAGTCCCAAGCCGTCGCATCAGACCTGCCCGAGCTGCGGGATGTACCGCGGCCGTCAGGTGATCCAGATCCGCTCCAAGAAGCGAACCGCCTAGCACGCCGTGCGCATCGCGGTCGATGCGATGGGCGGCGATCACGCCCCGGACGAGATCGTCCGGGGCGCGTTGCTGTACCGAGCCGAGGGCGGGCCGGCGGAGGTCATCCTGGTCGGACGCCAAGAGGATCTGCGGCGCGCGCTCGGCCGCACGCAGCCTGCCGGGGTGAGCGTCGTCGACGCGCGTGACGCCGTGGAGATGCACGAGCATCCCTCGAGCGCACTGCGGCGTCGAGGTGACACCTCCATCGGTGTCGCGACGGCACTGGTGAAGAGCGGTGCGGCTGAGGCCGTCGTGTCCGCAGGGAATACCGGCGCGACGATGGCCGCCGCGCTTCTCACGCTCGGCCGGATCAAGGGCATCGACCGTCCGGCGCTCTGCGGGATGCTCCCGACGACGATCGGTAAGCCCTCCTGCCTCATCGACTCGGGCGCGACGATGGACGCTGAGCCGCGCAATCTCCTTCAGTTCGCGCTCATGGCCTCGCGCTTCATGGAGCGGGTCCACGGCGTCGACCGG
>JAYVCA010000036.1:0-6455 GCA_043750135.1 Chloroflexota bacterium
CCGGCAGGGCGCCGTAGAGATCGCACTGGATGACCGCGTCGCCGCTGGGCAGCGCAACGGTGGCGGCGTTCATCGCGCCTCCTTAGGGGACCGGATCGAGGAGCGGCTTGCCGTCGAGGAAGGCGAGGATGTTCTGGGCCGCCCGCACTGCCATCCGGGTGCGGGTCTGCTCGGACGCCGAGGCGATGTGCGGCAGCAGCACGACATTCTCCAGCTCGACCAGGAGCGGCTCGACCTCCGGCTCGCGCTCGAACACATCAAGGCCAGCCCCGGCGATGACCCCGTCGCGAAGGGCCTCCGCGAGTGCCCGCTCGTCCACCACCGGGCCGCGCGAGGTGTTGATGAGGATCGCCGTCCGCTTCATCTTCCGCAGGGCCGCGGCATTCATGAGGTGGCGGGTCTCCGGCAGGAGCGGCGTGTGGAGCGACACGAAGTCGGACTGTGCGAGAAGCTCGTCCATCGTCACGTACGTCGCATCGAGCTCGCGCTCGGCATCTTCGTTGCGCCGCGCATCGGTGTAGAGGATCCGCATCTCGAAGCCTTTCGCCCGTCGCGCGACGGCGCGGCCGATGCGACCCATCCCCACGATGCCGAGCGTCGCGTGGTTCACGTCACGCCCGGTGAACAGGAATGGCGTCCAGCCGCGGTACTTCCCCGCCCGCAGGTACCGCTCAGCTTCTCCGAGTCGGCGCGCGGCCGCGAGCAGGAGGGCAAAGGCGCCGTCCGCGGTGGTCTCGTCGAGGATCCCCGGGGCAAAGCTCATCGGGATGTTCCGCTCTCGGGCCGCGGCCACGTCGATGTTGTCGTAGCCGGTGCCCATCGTGGCGATGAACTTGAGGCGGGAGGCGCCGCGGATCGCGTCGCCATTCACCGGATTCGCCGGAAGCGTGTATATGACGTCGGCATCGCGGACCATCTCGACCACCTCTGTGGCGGTCGGGATCGGTGGGTCGTTCGGGCCGATGGTCAGCTCGCCCCGGGGGCGGAGGAGCGCGAGCGCCTCTTCGGCGACGGGTCGGGTGATCACGATCTTCGTCATGTCGCGAGAATAGCCACTTGTATGGGACGCATCGCCGTGGACGCCGTCGCCGACCACAACCGCCGGATGTGGGATCGGCTGGCCGACGCCGGGATCGAATACACCCGGCCCCAGGGCACCCCGCCGGCGTCCGCCCGTGGGAAGCGGCGGTTCCTCGACCCACGCGACCGACTCGCCGGGATCGACCTCCGCGGTCAGCGGGTCCTCTGCCTCGCCGGCGGCGGCGGCTGGTCGCCGATCCTCTATGCCGAGCTTGGCGCCGAGACGACGGTCTTTGACATCAGCGCGCGCCAGCTGCGGACGGTCCGAGACCTCGCCGCCGCGCGCGGGGTGAAAGTGAAGGCCGCGCACGGCGACATGCGCGACCTCTCACGGTTCGCCGACGGGGCCTTCGATGTGGTCAAGCATCATCACTCGCTGGTCTTCGTACCCGACGCCGACCGGGTCATCGGCGAGGTCGGCCGGGTGCTTGCGATCGGCGGCACCTACCTCGCTTCGACGATGCATCCGGTGACCCTGCGGATGTACGAGGGCTGGACCGGCGCCGGCTGGCGTCTCAAGCAGGGGTACTTCGAGGACGGTGCGGTGCCCTACGACGACGCGGTCTGGGAGTCGGCAGGCGTGAAGGTCGAGGCCCGCACGCTCGAGTACGGTCACCGCATCTCGGATCTGGTGAACGCGACCGTCGCCGCGGGAATGACGGTGGACGGGCTGTGGGAGTGGTCGCCCGGCGACGGCAGCGGGGGCGCGCCCGGATCGGACGACGAGCTCGAGCGCCAGATGCCCGCGTTCCTCGAGTGGCGGGCCCGCAAGACCCGCAACGTCAGACCCCCGACGGTCCCAAACGTTCGGAATCGTCCGAACGGCCAGAGCGTTCGCGCCTCGCCTGCGCGTACTGCGCCAGCGTCGCGGACAGCTTCCGCGCGGCGACCGGAAGGTTCACCGCCCAGCCGACGCCGACCACCTTCTCGGTGAAGATGACGTCGCGATCGGGGGCCCAGTAGGCCTCACGGAGTGCCGCGATCGTGGGGACGCGGAAGTCGTAGGGCACCACTCCGGCGACCTTGCCGTGCCAAGCGCGCTCCCCCGGCGGCTTGCGCAGCTCCTGGTACAGGGCGCCGAAGAACGCGAGCCACACCGCGGTGCGGATGAGCCTGGTCAGATCTTTCATCGCTCCAGTATCAGTGCAGATGGCATGCCGCGGTCGCCGAGCAGGCGGACCCGCGCGCCGAACAGCCATGCAGCGGCGTAGAGCAGCGCGACGATGACCAGCAGGCCGCGGTACCCGGTGATGAGGGCCGCGTACTCGAGAACGCCGCCGACGGTGGCGCCAATGAGATTCGAGGCAAAGGCCATGTCCGCGCTCTTGGTCTCTCGGAACGACGTCGTGAACACGAGATTCGCCAGGAAAACGGGAGCGAACGCGACGATCGCCGCGAGGACGTACCGCGCTGCCGGCGGGTCGATGAGCAGGCTCGCCGGCGGCAGGAGGTAGGCGACGGCGAGCGAGAGACCGAGGGCGGCATACAGGACCGCTGGGCGCGGCCGGGCGCGAGTGTTGACCAGGATCGCCAGAAGCACGCTAAGCAGGATCGCCACGAAGACGAGCGCGTTGACGATCCAGGTCGTGCCGAACAGCAGACCGAAGGTCGCGAGGCTCCGCGTCTCAAGGAGGAGGAAGGCCGCCCCGAGCGCGAAGAAGTGCGGGCTGAATGCCGTGAGGGGGGTCTTCGCCGCGCGAGCCGCGAAGCCGGTAGCGGCGAGCGTCGCCACGATGACGAAGGCGAGGGCGCCGAGATAATTCGAGTCGATCGCATGCTCTCGGAGATAGAGGAACGGCCAGTCGTCGGTCGCCGGGCCGGGCATCCCGGGATCGGCGGACCGCGCCGTGGCGACTGACGCGCCGTCAGCGACGTCCGGACGGGCGCCGGCGACGAGCACCGCCGCCGAACCGGTGGTCTCGTCCCCGTAGCTCCGAACGACCGGCGGCTCACCGAACACGTCGCCGAGCATCCCGGCGATCTTGTCGAGCAGCCACGGCTGGCGGTAATAGTTGTAGAGGACGAAGACGCCTCCGCTGGCGAGGTGGTCACGCGCGCTCGCGAATGCCTCCTCGGTGAAGAGATACGACTCGAGCCGGAGATTCGCGCTGGTGCTCACGAGGGTCAATGAGTCCGGCAGCGCGAACACGATGAGGTCATACCGGTCCGTGCTGGTGCGCAGGAAGGCGCGGCCATCGTTCACGTGCGCCCGTACCGCGGGATCGGCGTACGGCCGGTCGGGATGCCTGGCGGCGCCGATCGCGAGGATCCGCGGATCGATCTCGACGGCGTCGATCCGCCCGATCCCGTGCGCGAGGCCGTACGCGACATCGGTGCCGCTGCCGGCGCCGACGATCAGCGCGCTGCCGAACATCCGTTGCGGGAACCAGCGGTAGACCTGCTCGTAGAACGGCTCGCGCGATGATTCCTCGGCCTGGACCTGATGGAGCACCTGATGCGGGATGCCGTTCACCGAAATGGTCGCGTCGGCGCCGGCCTCCTCCTTGACGGTGATGCGGTAGTACGGCGACCATTCGTCACCACTCCGCGCCGAACCGATGATCACGGCGACGACCGCGACGACCATGAGGCCGGCGTTGGCGATGGTGCGGCCGTTGAGCGGATGACGGAGCGAAAGTGCGAAGAAGAGGACCGCGAGCACCCCGAACCAGGTCACCGGCGGCAGGCTGAATGCCGACAGGAGCGCGAACAGGACGATCCCGGCGATCGATCCGCCGATATCGAGCGCGTAGGCCTGCAGTGGTGGCTGCGAACGCAACAGCCCGCCGAGCGGCAGCGCGAGCGCGGCGAGCAACGCCATGACGACGACGAACATGAGCGGGAGCACGATGAAGTTCGCGTCCGCGGAATGGCTTTCGGCCAGGCCGAAGAAGACCTCGTTGCTCGCCTTGAACTGGACATCGAGCTTCCGCTGCGCGACAAGTGCGACGACGACGAGCAGCAGGCCCGGGAACGGCGATAGTCCGGGGGTGGCATAGCGCCGGCCGAGGAGGATCCCCAAACCGATCCCGAGGAAGCTCGCCATCAGGAGGTAGTTGGCAAAGAACCCGATGTAGATGACGTTGGCCGGGATCCAGCGCAGGACCAGCAGCTCGGTGAAGAGCAACGCCGTGCTGGTGAGGACGAGTTGGACCGGATCGCGACGGAGCGCGCCGCGCGTCGCCAGCAGCATCGGCCGTGCGGGGATCAGGAGGTCGCGGCGAGCGCGGGGGTGGTGCCCGGCTTGCGGAGCGGCAGGCCCGCGGCGCATTGCGGGCACTCATCGGGCGCATAGGCCGGGATGCTCACTTCCCAGAGCGAGATGAGCGGGACATCGAACGTCGCGCGGCCGGCCGATCGGTCGGCCAACACGCCGACCCCGACCACCTCGGCTCCGGTGGCCCGCACCGCGTCGATCGTCTCGTGGACCGATCCGCCAGTGGACATGATGTCGTCCACCACGAGGACCCGCTCTCCGGGATTCATCGCGAAGCCGCGCCGGAACTCGCGGCCACCGCCGTCAGCCTTCCGTTCGGCGTAGACCGCACGGACACCGAGCTGCCGAGCGACTTCGTGCGCCAAGATGATCCCGCCGGTGGTCGGGCCGGCGACGGTCTGTACCGCCAGGCCGCGGGCTGACTCGGTGATCGCGGCGCAGAGCCGTTCGGTCTCCTGGGGCCACTGCAGCACCTGGAACTTCTCGAGATAGCGCGGGGAGTGCTTGCCCGAAGAGAGCAGGAAGTGGCCTTCGAGGAAGGCGCCAGCCCGACTGAAGATGTCCTCCACCACGGTCGGCCCGATCTGCACCCGTTCAGTATGCGATGAAGAACGCTGCCCTCGTCCGCCTCCGGTCGCGCTAGCATCAGGGCATGGCCATCGCCCAGCGGACGCGAGCCTCGCGGCGCGATCTTCTCCGGATCTTCGGCGAGGATCGGCTCGTCGCGGTCATCCGCACCGCCACCGTCGAGCAGGCAGACGTTGCCGCCCGCGCGATGGCCGCGGCCGGGGTCCGGCTGGTGGAGATCACGCTCACCGTCCCTGACGCATTCGAGCTCATCTCAGCGCTCGCCCGCGACGAGGCACTCGCCGATGCCGGGGTCGTCATCGGGGCCGGCACCGTCCTCTCGGGCGCGGAGGCTGAGGAATCGCTTCTCGCCGGCGCGCGCTTCCTGGTAAGCCCGGCGTTCATCCCGGACATGATCACCGCGGCCAAGGCGCACGACGCGATGACCATGCCCGGCACGCTGACGCCGACCGAGATGGTCGCTGCCGCGAACGCCGGTGCCGACCTCATCAAGGTCTACCCGCTCGCGACGATCGGCGGCCCCGGCTTCATCACCAACGTGCGTCGCGCGCTCCAACGTCTCCCCCTTGTGGCGACCGGAAACATCGAATTCGATGAGATCCCGGCGTACCTCGCGGCCGGCGTCGTCGGCTTTGGGATCGGCGGACCGCTCGTGCGGCCAGACCTCCTCGACCGCGGTGACCGCGATGGCGCCATCCTGAACGCGAAGCGTTTCCTCGCCGCGACCCGGACCGCCGCCGCGCCGAAGACCTAGTGCGGCACTGATGCCGCGCGATCTTCCGCTCGGGAACGGTGACCTCCTGGTCACCTTCGACGCCCGGTACCAGCTTCGCGACATCTACTTTCCCAACGTCGGCCTCGAGAACCACACCGTGGGCGACGTCTGCCGCTTCGGCGTCTGGGTCGACGGCCTGTTCAGCTGGACCGGCGACGACGGGTGGGAGCGCGACATCCGGTATGCCCACGAGACGTTGGTCAGCGAGGTCACCCTGGGGAACGCCAGCCTCGGCCTCCGGCTACGGTGCCGCGATGCTGTGGACTTCGACCGCAACCTCTATCTGAAGGAGGTCACGGTCGAGGATGCCGCCGGACGCGACCGCGAGGTGCGACTGTTCCAGCATTTCGACGCGCACCTCTTCGGGAACGATGTCGGCGATTCGGCGTTCTACGACCCGCGGACGCGAGCGATCGTTCACTACAAGGGGCGACGCTTCTTCCTCATGTCCGGCGTGAACGGCACTGGCGACACCGGGCTCGAGTCGTTCGCGATCGGGCTCAAGGAGGCGAACGGCCACGAGGGCACCTGGCGTGACGCGGAGGACGGCGATCTCTCACGCAACCTGGTCGCGCAGGGCTCGATCGACAGCGTCGGGATGATGGCGATCAAGGTCCCCGCCGGCGGCACCGGCAAGGCCACGTTCTTCATCGCGGTCGGCGAGCGCTACGAGGACGTGCGTGATCTGGACAAGGTCGTTCGCGAGCGTGGCGTGCTGTCCTTCATCTCACGGACGAGCGACTATTGGCATCTCTGGGCGAACAAGGACGAGTCGGTCGCAGATCACCTGCCCGA
>JAYVCA010000037.1:0-12085 GCA_043750135.1 Chloroflexota bacterium
GTGGCGAGCGTGATCCCGGCCTCCCGGACCGCGGCGACGACCCGCGGGTCGCAGAGCGACGCGAGCTCGACGACACGGTCGGTGGCATACGCCGAGGTCGCGGCCAGCTCGGCGTCGGGCTCGCCCGGGTGGCACATGAGCTCGGTGACGCCCTCCGCGGTCTCCGCGACGATCGTGATCAGGCGAGCGACGTCGATGCGCCCGGCGTGCTGGAAGTCGCGGCGGAACACGTCCGGGGTGTGCAGGCCGGCCGCACGGAAGCGATCGCGCTGGGCCGGTGACTGCTGGCGGACGGCGGCACCGGTCTCTCGCGCCAGCTCGGTGATGGCCCATTCGAGCGCCGGCTCGTCATGCAACCAGTGGTGCGAGTCGAGGTGCGACGGTGGGCGGCCGATGAGCTCCCGGGCCCGCTCGTACTGCGCGCGGTATTCGACGAGCGCCTCTTCGGCGGTGGCCCGTCGCGTGCCGAGGAACGCCTCGGGTTTGGCCGGGAATGCGCCGCCGGCCACCACGAGCGATGGGATCCGTTCGGGGTCGGTGATCGGGCGGCCATAGGTAAGGGCGAGGTGCACCCCGACATCGAGCGCGGCGAACTCGCGCGCGAGCTGGCCGGCGGCGATGGTGGCCGGCGCGTTGACCATCAGCGTCGCCGCCGTGACGATGCCCTCGCGGTAGGCCCGGAGGATGCCGGCGTTGATGCCGGGAGCCCGGCCAAGATCGTCGGCGTTGACGATGAGGCGCTTCACCACGCGGCCCGGCTCATCGCGGTTGGATCGCCCGCCGCACGCTCCAGCCGCAGGCTTCGAGGCGGTCCCGCGCATCGGCCTCGTCGATCCCGAGCTCGTCTTTGACCATGCCGATCGCGCGGGCGCGGAGCTTCTCGTTCGTGGCGCGCACATCGATCATGAGGTCGCCTTTTGTCCGGCCGGAGCGGATCATCGCGGCGGTCGACAGCATGTTGAGCACGAGCTTCGTCGCGGTCCCGGCCTTGAGCCGGCTCGACCCGGCGATGATCTCGGGCCCGACGTCCACGACGATCGGGATGCCGGCCGCCTGAGCGAGCGGCGAGCCGGCCACACAGGTGACGCCGACCGTTGCCCAGGCGAGGCCTCGGGCCACCCCGAGCGCGCCCAGGACGTAGGGTGCGCGGCCGCTCGCGGAGATCCCGATCACGACGTCATCGGGGGTGAGGACCGCGCGGAGGTCGTCGGCACCGGCACTGGCAGAGTCCTCGGCGCCCTCGATCGACGAGCGCAGCGCGCCGTCCCCGCCGGCGATGATGCCGTGGAAGAGATCGGGCGCGACCCCGAACGTGGGAGGCGCTTCGCTCGCGTCGAGCACACCAAGCCGGCCGCTCGTCCCGGCGCCGATATAGCGCACGTGACCGCCCGCCCCGAGCGCTGTGACGATCGCCTCGACCGCGCGCTCGATCTCCGGCAGCGCCCCGCGGACCGCGGTGGCGACGGTGGCGTCCTCATCGTTCATGAGCTCGAGGATCTCCCGCGCCGTCGCCGTCCCAAGGCGGGCGGCACGGGGATTCCGCGATTCGGTGCGTGGCGTCTCGCTCATCGCCCGCCCCAGACGAGCGCCGCGGCGAGCCGCGCGGCGCCCATCGCCGGCTCCTCGGCGACCGCCTCGACCGCCGCGCGCGGCAGCGCGACGAGGAGCTCGTTGCGCACGCCGTGCTCGAGCGCCCGCACGTTCTCGAACGCGCCGCCGGCGAGGTACACCGGACCGTCGGACAACCCGAGCCTTCCCGCGACGACCGTGGCCGCGCGCGCGAGCTCGCGCGCCCCGCGCTGAATGATGTCCGCGGCGACCCGGTCCCCCTCGATGTTCGCTTGGGCGACCGCGCGCGTCGCCGCGGCGATCGCCGGCGCCGGGTGAGGCCGACCGTAGAGCAGGGGCAGCACACCCTGGAAATCTTCGACGCCGAGGTCGCGATAGAGATGGTCGCTGATCGCGGTGTGGTCGCCGCGGCCATCGAAGTCGTGCGAGGCCGCGCGGAGACCCTCCTTGCCGATCCAGAATGCCGAGCCCTCGTCGCCGATGAGGTAGCCCCAGCCACCGGAGCGTTCCTCGCCACCATTCGCGTTCCGGCCATAGGCGACGGATCCGGTCCCCGCGATGAGAACGACCCCGCACCCGGAGGGGTTGCCGGCGTACAGCGCGGCCTGCGCGTCGTGCGTCACCGCGATGGGAACATCCGGGCCGAGGATGCCGCGCAGGATCTCCCGCCCGCGCTCGCGGTCGGCGGCGCGGTCGCCGCCGGCGCATGACAGGACGACCGCGTCGGCCGCGCGTCCGGCGAGCGCCTCGGACAGCGCGGCCGAGATCGCGCCGCCTGGGTCAGGCGATGACAGGAGATTGCCCGGCCCGCCTGCTCCCCGGCCGACGATCTCGCCACTCCGGGTCATCGCGAACGCCCGGGTCTTCGTGCCGCCGGCATCGATCCCGGCCACGATGCCGCTCATATCGTTTCCGTCTCCCGCAGCTCCTCGCGCTTCGCCTCGCGTAGTGTGCCGAAGAACGCCTCCCGTTCGAAGAGCACCGCGATGACCAGGCCGGCGACGAGCCCCCAGAACGCCGATTCGAGGCCGAATGGCGCGAACGGGGAGAACGAGATGATGAGCGTGAAGAAGCCCGAGTAGGCGAGCCGGCTGGTGAAGACCGCCCGGAGCGCATCGAGCAGCGAGTTCACGATCGCCAGTCCGGCGACGCTCGTCACCAGGCTGCGCGGCAGCTCGAAGGAGAGCGCGGCGACGGGGACCGCGAGGAACGCTACGGCGATGAACGCGCACGAGGCGATCACGCTCGCGATCCAGCGAAGCTCCTTTGGGCCGGCGTCCGGGCCGCCCACGATCGCGGCACCAACACGCGCCATGCCGGAGGGCGACGCGCCGAAGAGCGCGTTCAGGGTCGTGATGGCGCCCACCAGGAAGGTGAGCCGCTCGGTCGGCGGGCGGTAGCCCTGGGCGCGGAGGAAGCCGATGGCCTGCACGTTGCCCGTGCCGACGACGAGCATGACGAGCGGGATGACGAGCGTCGCGATCGCACCAAGGTCGAGCTGCGGCGCCGTGAAGCGTGGTCCCGTGAGCACGAATGGGATGTCGTGCGGCATCCGTCCCAACGCGATCGTCGCGCCGAGCGCGAGTGCCAGCGCCCCGAGGGTCGCCGGGACACGGTCACGGAACAGCAGGCGGGTGGCGAAGTACCCGCCGACCGCCGCCCCGGCGATGAGGGGGTCGGTGCCCAGCTGTGCGAAGACGTCGGTCGCGAGGCGAAGGATGCTGCCGGCGAAGATCGCCATCGCCAGCGGGAACGGCAGGTAGCGGAGCGCCGCCCGCCCGAGCCCGAGGAGGCTTCCGCCGGCGATGACCAGCCCGGTGACGGCACTCGCGCCAAGGAGCGCGCTGAATCCGTAGCGCGCACCGGCGGAGCCCAGGAGCACCGCGGCGGGGATGTTCCAGCCGATCGAATAGGGCTCGCGTCGCAGGACCGTCAGCGGGATCGTGAACAGGCCGGCGCTCATCGCGATGGCGAAGACCCATGCGCTCGTCGTCGCCTGATCGAGGCCGAGGGCGAGCGCGAGCCCGAGGATGACCGGCAGCGAGCCGAAGATCCCGAACGCCGCGAACGCGATGCCCGCGGCGACCGGTGCCTGGTAGCGGCTCACGGCCGATGCACCGCGCCGGCCGACACCGCCCGCGATGCGCCGGTGCAGCGGGGCAGGGTGTTCGGCTCGCCGCGGAGGCGGTAGGCCCCGAGGATCGCGAACGCCACGGCTTCGCGGGCCTCGACCGGGATACCGAGGTCGGCGGTCGAGCGGACCGGCAGTCCGACCCGCTCGGTGATCCGGGAGAGCAGCGTCCGGTTCAGGGCCCCACCGCCGGCGACGACGAGCTCGCGCCAGCCGACCCCGGCCGGCGTCTCGCCGGCCAGACCGAGCGCGATGCTCTCGACCGCGAGCGCGGTCGCGGTGGCAAGCGCGTCGTCCAGCGACCCGCCATCACGATCGACGTCCCGAAGGAGGGTCTGGACGAACGCGTTGCCGAAGTCCTCGCGGCCGGTGGACTTGGGGGCACGCCGAGCGAAGTACGGATGGGCAAGGGCCGCGTCGAGCGCGCGCTGGACGACCTGGCCGCGCGCGGCGCCAGCACCGTCCTCATCGCGCTCCGCCCCGGCTTTGCGCGCAAGCTGGTCGAGGACCATGTTCGCCGGACCGGTATCGAACGCGACGACGTCGCCGGCTCGGTCGGTCGGGAGCAGGGTGAGATTCGCGATCCCGCCGAGGTTGAGCAGGACCCGCGGCGTGCCATCGGCAAAGAGCAGGTGATCGGCGAACGGGACGAGCGGGGCACCTTCGCCGCCGGCCGCGATATCGGCGCTCCGGAAGTCATCGATGACCGGTACGCCGGTGGCGACCGCGACGCGCGCGGCGTCGCCGATCTGGAGCGTAGTGTGCTCGGCCGGGTAGTGCGCGACCGTCTGGCCGTGGATCGCGATGCAATCCGGCTTCCGGTCCAACGTGGCGATGAGCGCGCTGGCGGCGTCGGCGTAGGCGTCCCCCAGCGCGGCATGGAGCGTCGCGAGGTCGTGGACCGGGAGCGGCGCGCCGGAGGCCGTCGCGATGATCCGGTACCGGAGCGCGTTCGGATACTCGCGTGCGAGGTGCGCCAAGAAGCGGATCGCTGGCCGCGGGCCGGTGCCGATCTCGATCGCGGCCGCGTCGATCCCGTCAGCGGAGGTCCCGGACATCACCCCGATCGCGATCATCGCGACACCGCCTCATGCACGGCGATGCGGAACCGGTACATCGCGTCGTCGTTCGATCGGCCGAAGTAGACCCGGTTGGTGAGCAGCACGACGGTGAGGTCCTGATCCGGGTCGACCCAGACCGACGTCCCGGTGAAGCCGGTGTGGCCAAAGCTGTCGACGCCGAAGGAGCGACCGACCATCGGCCCGTCCGGCGCGCGCAGGGCGAGGCCGAGGCCGCGGCGCGCGTTGTTCCCCCGGGCGTGCTCTTGGCGTGCGACCGCGGCGAGCTCGTTCCCGATCACCGCGCCGTCACGGAAGATCCGCGCGATCGCGGCGACGTCGGCCGCGCTGCCGAACAGGCCGGCATGTCCGGCCACGCCGCCCATCGCGAACGCGTTCTCGTCGTGGACCTCGCCGCGGATCCGTCTAGCGCGCCACCCGGTGTCGCGCTCGGTCGCAGCGCAGGCCGCAGGCTCGGTCGGAATGAAGTCGCAGGTCGCGGCCTCGACCGGACCGAGGACGCGCTCGCGGATGAGGGTGCGGAAGTCACCGCCGCCGGCGCGGGCCAGGCCGGCGGTGAGCATCACGTACCCGAGGTCGCTGTAGGTGAACGTTCCGATGTCACCGGCAAGGGGCTCCGACGCGGCGAGCCAGACCGCTTCGTCGATCGAGCGAGCCTCCTGCCAAAGCGGCTTCCACCAGGTGAGTCCAGCCGTATGAGTGAGCACCTCACCCAGGGTCACATCATCCTTGCGCCCGCCGCGGAAGTCCGGGACAAGCTCGCGGAGGGGGGTGTCGAGGGTGAGGATCCGCTCGCGGACGAATGACAGGAGCAGTGCGGTCGTCGCGAGCTTGGTCAATGAGGCGAGATCGAACACTGCACCCGGAGCGCAGGGCGCGTCAGGCGGTGCGTCCGGATCGGGACAGAGCGATCCCGCGGCGTACGTCTGCACCGCACCGGACCGCTCGACCCGGATCACGCACGCGGTGCAGAGCGAGCCGATGGCGGCGTCCACGATGTCGTGCAGGCTCACAGCTTCTTCAACCCGTCACCGATACGGTAGGCACCCGGGAGGTCGACCGGGAGCGAGCCGACCGGCGCGACGGCTCCGGAGAGTACGTCGGCGAGCGCCCGAAGGGTAGGCTCGCGGCCGGTGTAGGCGCAGACGTATCCCTGGGCCGCCGGTGCGGCGAGGATGTCGTACGGCGAGCGCAGGGACACCAGCACCGTCGGCCGCGCCGCCGCGAGCGCGGTCACCAGCGCGGCCTGCTGCGGGTTCGCGCTCGTATCGGCCGTCCCGACGACGACGGTGTCGGCATCGCGCGCGGCCGCCACCAGGAACGCGATGTCGTTCGCCGACGGTGCCGAAGTGATCGTGCGTGCGGTCACCGCCGGCAGCCGGTCGCGGAGCACGGCTCCGAGCGTCGGTTGGTCGGCGAGCGTCGCGATGTCGGGAGCGCCCACGGAGGCGACCAAGATGCGGCCACGGAGCGGCAGTCCCCCGGCGCGTAGGACGGTGATGCTTTGCCGTGCGAGCAGGTCAGCGGTGGCGCGGTCGGTCGCCGAGCCGGTCGGGCCCGACGGGTCGGCGGCGTCGAGGATGCCGTAACGCTCCTTGAGCGCAACGATCCGGCGGAGCGACGCGTCGACCCGGGCGCGCGTGAGCGTGCCGCCGGTCATCCCGGCGACGAGCCGGCGGTGCGCGTCGAGCTGCGCGGAATCGTCAAAGCGGAACAGCAGCACATCGGCTCCGGCGGCGAATGCCTGGTACCCGGCCTCCGCTTGCGAGCGGGTCTTCGTAAGCGCGCCCATCTCCAGGTCATCGGTCACGAGGAGGCCGGTGAACCCGAGCTGGTCGCGGAGCAACCCGGTCATGACCGCGGGCGACAGCGTCACCGGCAGATCCGGCGTCGGGTCGAGCACTCGCACGCGGATGTGCGCGGACATGATCGCCGGCACGCCGGCAGCGATCGCTGCGCGGAACGGGACGAGCTCGACGGCGTCGAGCCGCGCCCGGTCGATCTCAAGGTCAGGCAAGCCCGAGTGCGAATCGACCGTCGTCGCGCCGTGCCCGGGGAAGTGCTTCGCGCAGCACAGGAACGCCTCCGCGGCGAACGCGCGCACCGCGACGTCCACCAACGCGGCGACCCGCCCGGGGTCAGAACCGAAGGAGCGGTTCAGGATGATCGGGTTCCGCGGCTCGTTGTTCACGTCGGCAACTGGCGCGAGATCCCAATTGACCCCGATCGCGCGCAGGTCCCGGCAGAGGATGCCGATCGCGGCCCGCACCGCCGCGGATGGATCGGGGGTCGCGGCAAGCGCCATATTGCCGGGGAGGATCGTCGCGCCTTTCCCAATGCGGGTCACCGCGCCGCCCTCCTGATCGATCGCGATGAGGAGTGGCAGCGTCTTTGCGTCGCGCGCGAGTCGCTGCAGGTCGTTCACCAGGGCGCGGAGGCTCGACGCATCGTCGAAGTTCTCGGCGTGGATGACGACCCCGCCGACCTTGCGGATGCGGATCATCGCCTCGAGCGTGGGCGTGATCGTCGTGCCGTGCCACGACACGTTCATCAGCTGGCCGGCGCGCTCGTCAAGGGACAGGCCGGCGACGATCCGGTCGGTCCGAACGGCGCTGGGCGAGGGGCCCGGTGACCCACTCGGGCCGCCGCCGGCGAGCGGCGCGCACGCCGCCGCCGTCGCGACCTGCGCGGCCGCGGCGAGGAGCGCGCGTCGGTTCATGCCGGGAGGCGCACCGGCAGCGTTCCCGGCGCGGTCGCGCGACCGGCGAGCACGTCGGCCAGCGCCTCGAGCGAGGCGGGAACGTCGCCGTAGCTGAGCAGCGCCGGGATCCCCGGCACCAACGTCACGTCGTAAGGGCTGCGGAGCGCGCAGAGGACGCCGCCGCCGCGGAGCAGCTCGCGGATCCGCGCGGCCTGGACCGGGTCGAACGCCGCGCTCGAGCTGCAGACGATGACCGGCCCGGTGCCGGCGGGCAGCGCGCCGTCCCGCGCGAAGTGAAGCCGCGTGCCGACCCGCTCGCGGAGCGCGGCCTCGAGCTGATCCATCGGCGTGGCAATCTCCTCGACCGGACTCCGCTTGCCGGGACCGAACGCGGTGACCCGTAGGTCGCCGCCGAGGTCCGGAAGCGAAGGTCCAACGGCGGTGATCGATCGGCTCGCGATGTCGCGGGCGAGCGCGCGGGCGCCTTCATCGTCGCCCTCCGCGTCTTCCGGGACGGGGATGCCGAACCGCGCGCGGAACGCGGACATCCGGCGGATGGCCTCCAGGATCCGAGGCGCCGGGACCCCGAGCGCGATCCGCTCGCCGGTGGCGAGCTGCGCGTCGATGCCGCTGGTGACCATCGCCGCATCGACGCCGGCGCGGATCGCGCGCGCGACCACCTGATCGGGCGTCTCGACCTGCGTGACGCCGGACATGTCCAGTGAATCGGTGATGACCAGCCCGTCGAACCCCAGCTCGCCGCGCAGGAGGTCGATGAGGACACGGGGGGAGAGCGTGGCGATCCAGTCCTCATCGAGGGCCGGATACCGAACGTGCGCGGTCATCACGCCGGAGGCGCCGGCGGAGATCGCGGCGCGGAACGGGACGAGCTCACGGGCCTCGATCGTCGCGCGATCGGTGGCCAGGTCGACGGTGGTGTGGTGCGAGTCGTAGGCCGTCGCCCCATGTCCGGGGAAGTGTTTGGGCGTCGTCGCGACGCCCGCCCCCTCGGAGCCGCGGACCCAGGCCGCCGCGAACGCGGCCACCTGATCCGGTTCGTCGCCGAATGCGCGGATGCCGATGACCGGATTGCGCGGCTCGACGTTGATGTCACAGACCGGCGCATGGTTCACCGCGATCCCATCGGCACGGAGACCCCGTGCCACTGCTGCCGCCGCGCGCTGGGCCAACGCCGGGTCGCCGGTGGCCCGGATCGCCATCGCGCTCGGGAACACCGCGCGGTAGCCGATCCGCACGACGGTGCCGCCCTCCTGGTCGACCGCGACGGGCACCGGCGGGAGATCGCCGCGCCGGGCGGCGGCGACCGCCTCGCCGAGCATCCCGCGGACCTGCAGGCTGGAGCGGATGTTGCCGCGAAGCGCGAAGAGGAGCAGGCCGCCGATGCGGCCGCGCGCGATCCCGTCGAGCAGCGGACCAGGGATCGCCTCGCCATCGAAGCCGGCCCAGACGAGGGCGCCCGCGGAAGGGCGTGCGGTCATGCTTCGAGCCTAGGTGAACGGGGGAGCGTGGAGGGCGGGCTCAGCCGGCGCGGCGCGCGCGGTACCGCGTGATCGCCAAGCCGCCGATCGTTCCGCGCGGCGTCCGGGCGGCGCTCTTTTCCAGGACGATGCGGCGGACCTGGTCGGCGTCGGCGATGATCGGAGCGATCCGGCGCCGGCTCCGGGGTCCTGCGATGCGGCCTTCGAGCGCATCGAGGATGTCCTTCACCCGCTCGTCGATGTCGTGGATCGCGAGCGGACGGTCACCAAGGGTCAGGCTGATGCGGATCTCGAGTCGATCGCTCTCGCGGTAGCCGACGCCGCGGCTCGTCTGGACCTCGAGCACCGCCGCGTGGACCCGTCTGCGCCACTCGTTCCGCGGCCGCGCGTACGACGGCAGCGGCACGGTGATGGAGAAACGGCGCTTGGCCATGGCAGGAGCGTACGCGACGCCGCGCACCGGGCGCCAGCCGGCATCGCTAGCCCTGCTGGACCGAGACCTCGATCGTGTCGTACCCGGTGGCGCCGCTCGGGAACGGCTCGCGGCGGATGGCGGTCTCGAGCGCCCCGGTGCCGTCGATCGATCGCGCGAGCACCTTGTACTTGCCGGCCTTCGGAGGGCTCCAGTCGAGCTTCCAGCGGACCCAGGTGAGCGGGCCCAGCGCCGCCTCGAGCGTCGCCGGCTGCCAGGAGCCGCCCCCATCGGTGGAGATCTCGACCGAGCGGATCCCGCGCGCGCCGGCGAAGGCGACCCCGGCGATCGTCACGGTGCCGGCGCTCGATCGCAGGTTGGCCGGCGTATCGATGCGGGTGTTCGTGTTGATGACCGCGCTATCCGACCAGCCGCGCTGCATCCAATAGCCCTGGTAGTCGGAGGTGACCACCTCGATCGTACGCAGCCACTTCACGTTCTTCATCCCATAGATGTTCGGGACGAGCAGGCGCGCCGGGAAGCCATGATCTTCCGGCAGGGCGTAGCCGTTCATCAGGTAGGCAACGACCGTGTCCGGCTCGAGCGCCTTCTCGATCCGGATCGAGTCGGTGTAGCCATCGACCGAGGTGAGCTTCACCTTGAAGGCATCGCTTTTCGGCTTCGCGCGGAGCAGGAGGTCCCGCAGGGGGACGCCGGTGAAGAGTGCCGTGCTCATGAGATCGCCGCCGACGTTATTGCTGATGCATTCGAGCGTCTTCAGCTGCTCGACGCCTTCGAGATCGAGGAGCTCCTCGTAGGTCAGGCTGAACGGTGCTTCCACCGCGCCGCCGATGTCGAGCCGCCACTTCGCGCCATCGACGGTCGGCTTGATGAGCGTCGTGTCGACCGTATAGAAGGTCCCGTTCTCGGTGATCCGCGGGCTGAGGGACGCGATGCCCTCGAAACCCGGTCCCACCGGCGGGATCACCGCCTCGCTTCCGGGGCGGAGCCGGCGGGCAGCCGCCCGGATGCCCTCGGTCTTTCGGAGCGTCGCGCGAACGGTCGACCCGAGGCCGACGCTGGCGACTGCGAGCGCCGCTGCGACCGCGGCGCCGCCGAGGAGCGCCCGACGCCGGGAGGGGGACGCCTCGGCGGCCCGCTCCTCCAGCGGCTGATACGCCGCCGCGCTGGACAGGAAATGCAGGCCGAGGAGGAAGGCGACCGCCCCGACCGACCCGGTGAGAAGGATCGACGGGAGATCGACCTTGCTACCGGCGACGAGCTGGCTGAGCAAGACGGTGAGCAGCCACGGCGCGATCCCCACCGCCACGACGGTGCGGTCGCGACGTCGTGGATCCACCGCGAGCGCCCCCGCGAGCCCGCCGGACGCGATGAAGCCGACAAGCACCCCGCCGACGAGGAGCCGCTTGGCCCAGAACTGGAGGAGCTCGATGAGCGGGACGGTGATCGGCCCGGGCAGGACCTCGATGATCGCCTGCGCGAGCGCGTCAGGCGCGAAGGTGAAACCGATGAGGCTGGCGAGGTACGCGACGAGGATCGCGAACACCATCGCCAGGCCGCCGACCAGCAGACCGGTGCGCGCGCGAGGATCCGATGTGAATCGTCCCACCTATGGCACGATACGCCGCAGGTGACCGAGCCCGTGCCGCCGATCAGGCCCCCCATCACACCTGAGGATCTTGCCGCGCTCGCCGTGGTGAGCGATGCGCAGATCTCCCCCGACGGGACCCGTGTCGCGTACGCGGTGCGCCGGATGGACGTCGCGGGAAACCGCTACCGCGCCGCGATCCACGTCGTGCCGTTCGACGGAAGCGCGGCGGGGGTGCCGATCACCGGTGGCGAGGAGGACGCGAGCGCGCCACGCTGGTCGCCCGACGGCGCGACGATCGCGTACCTTTCCGACGGCCTGCGGCCCACGGAGGCCGGCGCGCCCAAGGCGCCGAAGCAGGTGTATCTCGTCCCGACCGGCGGCGGCGCCTCCCGCAGGCTCACCGAGCTTGCCGCTGACTGCTCCGAGCTCACCTGGGCACCCGACGGGACCGGCCTGGTAGTCGTGGTGAAGGACCGCGTCGATCCGACACAGGCCACGGACGGCATCCGCGTGTATGACCGGCTTCGCTACAAGTCCGATGAGGGTGGCCTTCTCGACCTTCGCCGCACGCACCTGTGGTGGGTGCCGCTGCACGGTGACCCGCGGCGGATCACCGATGGGGACTGGGATGATTCCCAGCCGGCGTTCTCGCCGGATGGCCGCGAGATCGCGTTCGTCTCGGATCGCAGCGTCGAGCGTGACAAGAACACCGTCGCCGACCTCTGGATCGTCGGCCGGGACGGCGGCGAGCCACGGCGGATCACCGACGAGCGTGGCTCCTACGGGAATCCGTCGTGGTCACCCGATGGCCGGGCGGTCACCGGGTATGGCGTTGCGCGGGCGCGCGGGTCGCAGGCCGCCAACGTGCGGCTCTGGCGCTTCCCGGCCACCGGCGGGGACGGGGTCGATCTCCTCGGCGACTGGGACCGCACCGTCGGCTCGGTCGTCATCGGCGACATCCGTGGCCAGACCGCCACGCTCCTCCCGACCTGGAGCCGCGATGGCGCGCGCGTCTATTTCGTCGGATCCGATCAGGGCACCGCGAACCTCTACTCCTGTTCGTCCGGCTCCTCCGCCACCCC
>JAYVCA010000038.1:0-7912 GCA_043750135.1 Chloroflexota bacterium
CGCTGGACTATGTGATCGGCTCGGTGCACGGGATCGGGAGGGGCGCTGATCGCATCGAGTACAGCCTCTCCGGACAGTTCCTGAAGAGCCGCGGGGCGACCCCGTTCCTCGACCGCGAGCACTTTGCGGATCCCGCGATGCAGAAGGTGATCCTCGAGCGCCATCTCGCGCTGGTCCGTGAGGGCATCCTCGAGACCGGGATCGACATCGTTGGCCATCCGACCTTCACCCCGCTCGCGGCGCTCGGCGACCCCGAGGCCGGCTATCCGGTCGAGTGGCAGGAGCGCTTCATCGCGCTGTGCGTCGAGCACGGCGTCGCGATCGAGCTGAACGAGGCCTACGGCGTCCCGCATCGCGAGTTCCTGGTGCGGGCACAGCTGCGAGGCGCGCGCTTTTCGGTGGGCACGGACACCCACTTCGCGCTCGGGCCGCTCGACCGCACCGCGGAGATGATCGCGCAGGCCGGGTTGACCACCGAGCGATTCCTGGACGGCAGGCGCCTGGCAGCCCCGCCGAGGCCGGCCTAGCCGTTCTGTCCGGCCTCCTCCGGCCTCCTCCGGTCTACTCCGGTCTACCCGGGGGTCTCGACCGCGATGAGCTCGTACACGACGAGCAGGATGGCGCCCACCAGGACGAGGTGGATGGCGTTCCCACCGACGTTCATGGCGAGGGCCACGAACCACCCGACGATGGCCAGCCCGACCAGGACCCAGCGCAGCCGGTGGCCGGCGGCGGTGCTCACGGCGGGAGCGTACCCCGCCCGTATACTTGGCATTCCTGAGGTGAGGGAGTCCGGGTGCGCCCGGCGGACATCCACGTCGCGCAGGAGGGGAGCCGTGTTCCGGGGTCTTTCCGTTTACACGGGCAATGCCCATCCGAGGTTCGCGCAGGATATCTGCCGTCACCTCGAGATCCCGCTGGGCCTGATCGATGTCACGAAATTCGCGAACGACAACATCTTCGTGAAGATCAACGAAAATGCCCGAGAGCACGACGTCTTCGTCGTCCAATCGCTCGTCGGCCCATCGGTGAGCGACGCGATCCTGGAGCTTCTCATCATGCTCGATGCCTTCAAGCGCGCGTCCGCGGGCCGTATCACCGCGGTCATCCCGTACTACGCCTACGGTCGCAGCGACAAGAAGGACCAGCCGCGCGTCCCGATCACCGCGCGGCTGCTCGCCGACGTCATCCAGGTCGCCGGTGCCGACCGGGTCCTCACGATGGACCTCCATCAGATGCAGATCCAGGGGTTCTTCAGCGTGCCGGTGGATGAGCTCTCGGCGACGAACCTCATCGTCGACTACTTCGCGGCGCTCATTGACGATGATCGCGACAACACCGCGATCGTGGTCCCTGACCTCGGGTACGCGAACGCCGGGCGTCGGATCGCCGAGAAGCTCCGGCTCCCGCTGGTATTCATGCAGAAGACGCATCGCGACAACAGCGGCCGGAGCGAGATCACCGGGGTCATCGGAGAGATCCAGCATCGCCGCGCGATCGTCCTTGACGATGAGATCGACACCGGCACGACGATCATCAACACGGTCAAGGTCCTTCAGGAGCATGGCGTCCGCGAGATCTTTGTCGGCTGCATGCATCCGACGCTTTCGGGGAACGCCGCCGAGCGGATCTGCGATAGCGGTATCGTCGAGCTCGTGACGACCGACAGCGTGCCGATCCGACCCTCGAATCGCGACCTCGGGCAGATCCGCGTCCTGACCGTCGCACCGCTCTTCGCGGAGGCGATCCGGCGGATCCACGAGGGTGAATCGGTGGGGCAGCTATTCGACCAGCATGGCTCGCAGCTTCCGCTGCACGTCACCTAATGGCGGAGACATCTTGAGCGCGATCACTCGGCTCCTCAGCTTCGGCGACAACAACGAATCGGAGATCCGCCGGCTCCGCAAGGCCGTCGAGCGCGTGAACGCGCTTCGCGAGCAGACCAGCACGCTGACGGCAGACGAGCTGCGCGGCCGCACCGCGGCATTCCGGGCGCGACTCGCCGCGGGTGAGACAGTCGACGATCTGCTTCCCGAGGCGTTCGCCGCGGTCCGCGAGGCCGGCACCCGGATGCTGAAACAGACCCACTTCGACGTGCAGCTCCTGGGCGGCATCGCGCTCCATCGCGGCCACATCGCCGAGATGCGCACCGGCGAGGGGAAGACCCTCGTCGCGTCGCTCGCGCTCTATCTCAACGCGGTCGAGGGGAAGGGCGCGCACCTCATCACCACGAACGACTACCTTGCGAAGACCGGTGCCGGGTGGATGGCGCCGATCTACGACGCCCTCGGGATGACCGTTTCGTACATCGCGCACGACAAGTCAGCGATCTACGACCCGTCCGTCACCCTGGACGAGCTGGACTGGCGTCACCAGCATTGGCGTCCGGTGAGCCGCCGCGAGGCCTATGCCGCCGACGTCACCTATGGTCAGAACAGCGAGTTCGGCTTCGATTACCTGCGCGACAACATGGTCATGGATCTTGCCGAGATGGTGCAGCGTGAGCTCCATTTCGGCATCGTCGACGAGGCCGATTCGATCCTCATCGATGAGGCTCGGACCCCGCTCATCATCAGCTCGGCGGCCGAAGACAGCTCGGAGCTCTATTACTCATTCGCCCGCGTCGCGACACGCCTGGTCCCGGAGGTCGACTTCATCGTCGAGGAGAAGCACCACGCCGTTTCGCTCACCGAAGAGGGGATCGCCAAGGCCGAACGCCTCTTGAACATCCCGAACCTGTACGAGGACGGTGCGACGGCGATCCATTACCTCGATAACGCGGTGAAAGCCCAGGCGCTGTACCACAAGGATCAGGAGTACATCGTCAATCCGGACAACGAGGTCGTCATCATCGACGAATTCACCGGGCGTCAGATGCCAGGACGCCGGTGGAGCGATGGTCTTCATCAGGCGGTCGAGGCGAAGGAAGGCGTGAAGATCCAGCGAGAGACGCGCACGAACGCGACGATCACGATCCAGAACTACTTCCGGATGTATCACAAGCTCGCCGGCATGACCGGCACCGCGGCCACCGAGGCTGAAGAGCTCTTTAAGGTCTACAAGCTCGAGGTGACCCAGATCCCGACGAACCGCCCGATGGTCCGCCAGGACTTGAAGGATCTCATCTACAAGACCGAGCGTGGAAAGTGGGACGCGGTCATCGCCGAGGTGAAGGAGCGCAACGCGGCGGGTCAGCCGGTCCTCATCGGCACGACCTCCGTCGACAAGAGCCAGGCGCTTTCGGAGGACCTCCGCCGGAACGGGATCAAGCACGAGGTCCTGAACGCGAAGAACCACGACCGTGAGGCGCTCATCGTCGCCCAGGCCGGCCAGCAGGGCTCGGTCACGGTCTCCACGAACATGGCCGGCCGCGGCGTCGACATCCTGCTCGGCGACGGAATCCGCGAGCATGGCGGGCTGCACGTCATCGGCACCGAGCGGCACGAGGCTCGTCGCATCGACAACCAGCTGCGCGGCCGTGCCGGACGTCAGGGTGACCCCGGGTCGACGCGCTTCTATTCCTCGCTCGAGGACGATCTCATCCGGATCTTCGCCTCTGATCGCATCGCCGGCTTGATGAGCCGCCTCGGGTTCGATGACTCTGCGCCGATCGAATCCGGGATGGTCACGAACGCGATCACCCAGGCGCAGGTGAAGGTCGAGGGCCGGAACTTCGACATGCGCAAGCGCGCACTGGAGTTCGACGACGTTCTGAACAATCAGCGCAACGTCATCTACACCGAACGGAAGAAGATCCTCGGCAAGGATGACGTCAAAGAGACGGTCCTCGACTATCTCCACGACGACGCGGCGGCGATGGCCGAGGCGCAGGCCTCCTCGCCGGACCCCGAGGATTGGGATCTGGACGCCCTTTCAGCGGCCCTCGGCCCGCTTCTGGGACGGAGTGGAGAGATCACCCCCGCGACATTCGCGGAGGTCGAAACGCGCGATGCGCTCGTCGCCAGGGTCGAGGAGCTCGTCGATGAGACGTATGCCCGCCGTGAGGACGCGCTCGGCCCGGACCTGGCGCGCGCGGTTGAGCGCTGGCTCCTGTTGCGGACCATCGACCTGCACTGGATCGAGCACCTCACCGCGATGGAGGAGTTGCGCGAGGGCATCTATCTCCGTGGCTATGGCCAGCAGGATCCGCTCGTCGCCTACAAGGGCGAGGCCCGGGCGTTCTTTGACGAGATGACGCGGAAGATCGCCAGCGACGTGGCCCAGACGATCCTCCGAGTCTCGGTGAAGACCGCGGAACAGGCTGGAGAGCAGGAGCAGGCGCCGGCGCCATCTGGCACAGCACCCGCGGCCACCACCGCTACCACCGCCAATCTCACGACGAACCGGGCCCCGGAAGGGCCGGCCCAGCACGGTCTCAAGATCGGCCGCAACGAAGCGTGCTTCTGCGGCTCGGGCAAGAAGTACAAGAAATGTCATGGCCGCTAGACGGTGATCACACTTCCGTTCGATCCGAACATTCACCTCGGCCCACTCACGCTTGCCTGGCACGGCATCTTCACCGCGGTCGGGATCTTCTTCGGCGTCGCGCTACCGGTCCGGCTGCTCCGCGGCAGGTCCTCCGAGGATGACGTCTATTTCGTCGCGACCTGGGGCGTCGTGGGCGGCATCATCGGCGCGCGGCTCTTTCACGTCGCCGAGTGTTGGACCGTCTGCGGCGTGGATCTGGCGCCCGGCTATGCGTTCCACCCCGAGCTCATCCCGCAGCTGTGGACCGGCGGCATCTCGATCATGGGCGCCGTCATCGGCGGCGTGGCGTCGGGATACGTCGCGGCGCTCTGGCGCGGCGGCGTGCCGATCGGCGGCGGTGCCGATGCCGCGGCCCCCGGGATCGGCATCGGCATGGCGATCGGGCGGATCGGGGACGTGATCAACGGTGAGCATCACGCTCGCGCCTGCGAAGCTCCGGGCATCTGTGTCGGCTACGACAACCCGGATACCTTGGGTCAGCCCGGCCCGGTCCATCTCGCCGTCGGGTACGAGCTGCTTTGGGATCTCGTCGGGGTGGGGCTCGCACTCCTGCTACGCCGGCGCCTCTCCGGTCGGGTCCCCGAGGGCCGCATCTTCTGGCTCTGGCTGGCCTTCGCCTCGGTCGGGCGGTTCCTGATCAGCTTCCTCCGGGTCGATCAGCCTGGCCTCTTCGGGCTCTATCAGGCGCAGCTCATTTCGGTCATCTTCGTCGCGATCGCGATCCCGGTGCTCGTCACGCTCTTTCGGAAGGATGAGGGCCCCCGCCGACCGAGCCAACCGAGTGACCCGAACGAGCGCGAGGACACGGTCGCGGTCTGATCGACCTTCCCTTCGCCCCCGACCTTTTCGTCGGCGCGTTCCGCGTCTCTTGGCACTCCTTCTTCTCGCTCGTCGGGATGGCGATCGGGAGCTGGCTGTCGTTCCGCTTCGGCCGGATCCTGGTCAAGGACGAGCGCATGTACCCCTTCGCGATCGCCGTGGTCCTCGGCGGACTCATAGCGGCACGACTGGGTCATATCGCCGACAACACCGGTTACTATGCCGCCCGGCCCGAACAGCTCATCGCGTTCTGGAACGGCGGGATCGCGGTCACCGCCGCGCCGATCGGCTCTGCGATCGGGGGCTGGATCGCGTGTCGATTGCTCGGCCTCCCGCTCGGCTTCATGTTCGATATCACCGTCATCGGTATCGCGCTCGGCGAGGCGATCGGACGGCTCGGGGACATCGTGAACGGCGAGCATCACGCCGTGGCCTGCGCTGGGCTTCCGTGGTGTGTCCGATACACCGATCCCGCGACCCTCGGGCAGCGCGAGCTGGTGCACCCGATCGCGGCGTACGACCTGCTCGTCGTCCTCGGCATCTTCCTGGTCTGCCTGGCGCTCTGGCGCCGGATCCGCGGCCGTCCGCCCGAGGGGCGGGTCTTTTGGACCTACCTCGTGCTGTACGGCGGAGCGCGCGTGGTGACTTCGTTCCTGCGTCAGGACCCGATCGTGCTCGCGGGTCTGCAGGAGGGCCAGCTCTTGGGCCTGCTCTACGTTGCGGTCGGCGTCCCGGCCCTCGTCCGCTCGTGGTCCGCCGGCGGACCCGCCGCCGGGACTAGACGCCGGGAACGTCCGCCTACTACGATTTCGTAGTAGATAGCGCTGGAGGGGTCACCATGCGAGTCGCGATCACCGGTGCGAACGGGTTCGTCGGGCGGAACCTCCTCGCCCTCCTGTTGGAGGACACCCCAGCGGGGGATCTTCGGGCGATCGTTCGCACGCCACGGGAGGCGGCGGCCGAGCTTCCTCCTGGGGACCTCGATACACGTGTGGCCGACGTTACCCAGGCCACCTCCCTGCGCGGAATCTTCGACGGCTGCGACGCGGTCGTGCACACCGTCGCCATCCCGACCGAGCGCCACGGTTCGTTCGCCGCGGTCAACGTCGGCGGCACCCGCAACGTCGTCGCCGAGGCCGAGCGAGCCGGGGTCCGTCGCATCGTGCATCTCTCCGCGATCGGCGCCTCGGCCGCCAGCCCGTATCCGTTCCTGCGGAGCAAGGGCGAGGGTGAGGATGCCGTTACCGCCTCGCGGATCCCGCATCTGGTCCTGCGCCCATCCGTGCTGTTCGGCCCGGGCGACGATTTCTTCCCGCGGCTCGGCTTCGTCCTTCATTTCCCGATCGTGCCCGTTCCGGGTCATGGCACAGCACGGTTCCAGCCGCTGCACGTGGCCGATCTGGCCTTGGCGATCCGGGCGGGACTTCGGCGCGACGACGTGCTCGGGATCCACGAGATCGGCGGTCCAGCCCCGGTGACCTACCGGGAGCTCCTTGCCGAGACGATGGCCGGGTACCGCAAGCGGCGCCCGACCATGGACCTGCCGGTGCCCCTGATGAAGCCGGCGGCCTTCCTGTTCGAGCGGGTGATGGCCGATCCGCCGGTCACCGTTGCGCAGCTCGACCTCCTCGCGGTCGACAACACCCCGGCGAAGAACGCGATGGACCAGGTGTTCGGTATCCGCCCGCGGGCCTTTGTCGGCGGTGGGTTGGCCTATCTCTCCCCGCCCTGAACCGCTGCCGAACGGCCGAAAAGGTCTTCTCAAGCGGCTTCCCGGCGGGTAGTATTTCGTACGAAAAGCGTTACAGATCCGGCGTGGGGAACGTGGTGGACGGTCTCAGCGGAGTGTCAGTCATCGTCCGCCTGCCCGACCTGAGTCTAGAGAGGACCGCTCCCGCATGAAGGAATGGATCGTCTGCGAGGACAACTGCCTGAAATGCAGCTACGGCGCGACGCTCGATTGCGACGGTGATTGCCCCCGCTGCCCGCGCAATACCTATTGCCCCTGCGTGACCTTCGTGAGCTTCGCCGCGGGCAAGCTTGCGCCGGTCGTCTCCCCGATGACGACCACCTTCGAACGGCCCCGGAAGCGATGAGCGTCGACCAGGCGGCCCTCGCGACGGTGCGGGCCCGCATCGACCGGATGGCGGTGTTCCTTTGACCTCCCCACACTTCGCGCCGAGGTCACGCGGCTAGACGCCGACTCCGCCCATCCTGATCTCTGGACCGACCGGCAACGCGCCCAGACCCTGCTGAAAAAACTCGACGCCGCGCGCCGTCGCGTCGAGCGCTGGGACGGCTTCGCCGCGCGCGCCGCGGAGATCACGGAGATGCTGCCACTCGCCGATGAGGACGCGGGGATCTCCGCGGATCTCGGGCGCGACCTCGCCGCCCTCGCGGACGAGGTCCAACGTGCGAGTCTCGAGGCCCAGCTCGCAGGCCCCTATGACGAGCGCGACGCGATCCTCGCCATCTCCGCCGGCGTCGGCGGGACCGATGCGGCGGACTGGGCCGAGATGCTCGTTCGGATGTATCTGCGCTGGTCCGAGCGGCGGGGCTTCCGCGCCGAGATGATCGAGAGCACCCCCGGCGAGGAGGCGGGCCT
>JAYVCA010000039.1:0-3017 GCA_043750135.1 Chloroflexota bacterium
AGCAGCGGCTCGGCGAGGTGGGCGAGGGCTTCAAGATCGCGCTCGGCACGCTCGACGGCGGGCGCATCGGGATCGCCGCGCAAGCCGTCGGGATCGCTCGCGCCTGTCTCGAGGACTCGCTCGAGTATGCGAAGGGCCGGCAGGCATTCGGCAAGCCGATCGCCGAGCTTCAGGCGATCCAGTGGATGCTCGCGGACATGGCGACCGAGGTCGACGCGGCGCGGCTCCTGACCTGGCGGGCCGCGACGCTGAAGGACCGGGGTGAGCCGTTCAGCGCTGAGGCGGCGATGGCCAAGCTCTTCGCGTCCGACATCGCGATGAAGGCCGCCCGGAATTGCGTCCAGATCTTCGGTGGCTACGGCTACCTCACCGACTTCCCGGCCGAGCGGCACTATCGCGACGCGAAGATCACGGAGATCTACGAAGGCACGAGCGAGATCATGAAGCTCGTCATCGCCGCGGACACCCTCGGATGATCGCGCCCACCAGCGGCGCGGGCGCGATCATCCTCTTCCTGGTCGCCCTGGCCGGATTCGGCGCGTTCGCCTACCGGACCGGGAAGCTGTACCGCTACCTGCGCCTGGGGCGGAACGAGGACCGGCGCGACGAGCCAGACAACGGCGGCGCTCTCGGTGCCTGCCACACGCCAGCCGAGGATCCCGTTCAGCAGGAGATCGAGCGTGCCGACGGTGATGACGATGAAGCCCCAGAAGATGAATGCGTGCGCGAGACCACGGACGAGATACGGGCGCTTGAACAGCTTGCCCTGGAGCAGGTAGATGACGATCTCGTCGCGGATCCGCCGGCGCGGTCGATCGGTGCGATCCTCGTTCCGCCCGAGACGGAGGTACCGATAAAGCTTCCCAGTCCGGTACGCGAACGCGCCGAAGCCGGCGAGGGCAAGGATGAGCAGGAGGATCGCGCCGGCGCCACCGGTGGGCGGGGTCATCCGAGGGTGTCCGCGGCGATGACGAGCTTCATGATCTCGCTGGTGCCCTCGTAGATCTCGGTGATCTTCGCGTCGCGGTAATGCCGCTCGGCCGGGAAATCGGTGAGGTAGCCGTAGCCACCGAAGATCTGGATGCAGTCGCGGCTCGCCTTCATCGCGATGTCCGAGGCGAAGAGCTTGGCCATCGCCGCCTCCGCGGTGAACGGCTCGCCACGCTCTTTGAGCGCCGCGGCGCGCCAGGTGAGCAGCCGCGCCGCGTCGGTCTCGGTCGCCATGTCCGCGAGCATCCATTGGATCGCCTGGAGGTCGGCGATCGGCTTGCCGAACGCTTGGCGCTCCTTGGCATACGCCAGCGCATCTTCGAGGCACGCCCGCGCGATCCCGACCGCCTGCGCGGCGATGGAGATCCGCCCGCCGTCCAACGTCGACAGCGCGATCTTGAAGCCTTCGCCCACCGCACCGAGAAGCTGCTCCGATCCGACCCGGCACTCCTCGAACACGAGCTGCGCGGTGTCCGAGCCGCGGATCCCCAGCTTGTGCTCGACCTTCCCCACGGTGAGGCCAGGGGTCGGCTTGTCCACGATGAACGCCGCGATCCCGCCATGGGCCAGGCTGTTGTCGGTCTGCGCGAACACGAGCACCGTGTCGGCAGACGCGCCGTTGGTGATGAAGTTCTTCGTCCCGTTCAGGACCCAGCCATCGCCGTCGCGACGCGCACTCGCCCGCATCGACTTCGCATCAGAGCCGGACGCCGGCTCGGAGAGCGCGAAACAGCCGAGCTTCTGGCCGGTCGCGAGAGGGCGGAGCCAGCGCTCCTGCTGAGCGGCCGTCCCGCAGCGAAGGAGCGGATCGCAGACGAGCGAATTGTTCACGCTCATGATCACGCCGGTCGAGGCGCAGGCGCGGTTGATCTCCTCGAGCGCCAGGACGTAGGAGACCGCGTCGAGGCCCGCCCCGCCAAGCTCGGTGGGCACGCACACGCCCATGAAGCCAAGGCCGGCGAGCTCGCCCAGGATCGCCTTCGGCACGGCGCTGTCCCGGTCGATATCCGCGGCGAGGGGCAGCAGGCGCTCCGTGGCAAATTCGCGCGCGGTCCGTTGGACCAGCGCCTGCTCGGCGGTCAACGCGAGGTCGAAGCCGCTGTCGCCTGGATCAGCCCGATCGGCACGGTCAGCTGGTGGGGTGGTGGTCATCGTTCGCCCCTTTTCGTTCGGCTCATCGTGCGGGCTCGGCGCCGGGTGGGCCGGGTGGATACGCGTGGAAGCCATGACCGCTCTTCCGTCCGAGCCAGCCCGCCTGTACGTATTGACGCAGGAGCGGCGCCGGCCGGTACTTCGGGTCGCCGAGGTCGCGGTGGAGGACCTCGAGGATCGCCAGGCAGACGTCGAGGCCGATGAGATCGGCGAGCGCCAGCGGGCCCATCGGGAAATTCAGACCCTGCATCATCGTGTCGATCGCCTCGACCGTGCCCACGCCCTCGGCAAGCGCGAACACCGCTTCGTTGATCATCGGCATGAGGATCCGGTTCGCGATGAAGCCCGGCACATCCCGCGACTCGACCGCGATCTTCCCCAGCTTCACCGCGAGCGCGTGGGTCGCGGCCATCGTCGCGTCGCTGGTCTGAAGACCGCGGATGAGCTCGACGTAGCCCATCACCGGCACCGGATTCATGAAGTGCATGCCGACGACCTGCTCCGGCCGCTTCGTCGCCGCGGCCAGTCGGGTGATCGAGATGGATGACGTGTTCGACGCGAGGATCGTGTGCGGGCCGCAGCTGCCGTCGAGCTTGCGGAGAAGCTCGGTCTTCACCCCGGCGTCCTCATAGACCGCCTCGATCACAAAGCCGACTCGCGCAAGGTCACCGACGCTCGTCGAGGTGCGGATCCGGCCGCCGATCTCCGTCGCCGGCCGCGGGAGCTTCTTCTTCCGTTCGAGGACCGCGAGGGAGCGATCGATCGCGTCCTGCCCACGCTTCAGCTGGTCGATGCCGACGTCGACGAGCAGCACCTGGAGCCCGGCGGTCGCGCAGACCTGCGCGATCCCGGCGCCCATCGTCCCCGCGCCGACG
>JAYVCA010000040.1:0-3922 GCA_043750135.1 Chloroflexota bacterium
TCGATCGCGACCCGGGTGAGCTGCTCGGTGAGCGCGCCGACGATCACCTCACCCACCTCGGCGCCCTGCTGGAGCCGCGCCGCCATGTTCACGACGTCACCGGTCACCAGGAACTGCCCGGTCGCGCCCGGATCGGCGACCGCTTCGCCGCTGTTGATCCCGACCCGGGCCGCCAGCTCGACCGCCAGCTCGCGGTTCAGCGCGCCCAGCTCGTCGCGCATCGCCAGGCCGGCGCGGACCGCACGCTCGGCGTCATCGTCGTGGACCTTTGGGACGCCGAAGACCACCATGATCGCGTCGCCGATGAATTTCTCCACGGTGCCGCCGTGGCGCTCTGCGATCTGCTTCATCCGCTCGAAATACCGGCCCATCGTGGCGCGAACGAGCTCCGCATCGTGCTCGGCGCCCAATGCGGTCGAGCCGACGGTGTCGGCGAACAGGACAGAGACGAGCTTGCGCTCCTCGGTCATCGCGCGAGTGTACGAAGACCGCTACGGCAACCGGGCGCTACACCGGCCTGGGCTCAGGCGGTCCCGACCTTGCGCTTGAGCAGATCGAGGACCTCGTTCTGGGCGTTCAGGATGGTGATCTGCTGCGCGGCCATCTGGTGGAGCGCCGTCAGGGTCTCGTGATCGGTCTCGGCCCGGGCATCCTGCGCGGTCGAGATGACGTTCTGCCCGACCAGGATGATCGGCAGCAAGACCAGCTGCAAGAAGTTGGACGACAGCCAATTGATGAGCACCGTCGGCGAGCCCTGCTCGATCGCCGCGGGGAGCGCGACCAGGGCGATGAGCGTGAAGGCGTAGGCGCAGTACATCGTCCCAACGATCTTGGTCACCCGGAGGGCCACCGCCGAGTTGAACCGTCCGAGCGTGCCGGCGCCGTGGACCCGCTCGCGGATCTGCGCGCCGTGGATGAGCCGTGGGACGTGCAGATGCGGGGTCGCCTTCGCCGCGGCCAGTGCCACCGCGTGCGCGGGGCTGCCGGTGTCAGTGGTCATCACGTTCCCTCCAGGCCGGCGGCGTCGACGCCGCCGCGCGGTTTCCTGCGAGTATCGAGGTAGCACTCCCGGGTCAGAAGATCTCGCGCAGGAGCCGCTGACCCTCTTCGCCATGGACCCAGTCGCGGAAGGCCTTCGCTCCCGGCCGGACGAGCGAGTTGTTCACCCGCAGGACGAGCGTGATCGGTCGGCGGTAGGGGTAACTCCCGTTTGCGACGTTCGCCTTGGTCGGCGCGACGCCGTCGACCGCGATCGGGCGGGGCGCATTCGACAGGCCGCGCAGGTGGAGCGCCGACACCATACCGATCGCGCGCGGTGAGGCCGAGACGACGTTCACCATGGCAATAGCGTCAGAGATCAGCACCACGTCTGTTCGGTAGGCCGCGCCCGGTGCGCGCAGCAGCCGATCGAGCGTAGTACGGGTCTGTGAGCCTTCGTTCCGTAGGAGGACCAGGATCGGGCCGGGCAGACCGCCTACTTCGCTCCAGTCCCGGATCGCGCCACTGAAGATGCCGCGCAGTTGGACCGTCGAAAGCCCGGTCAGCGGATTTGCGGGATGGACGATGAGCACTTGCCCGGTGTGCCCGATGCCGAGCGCTTGGACCTCCCGCTGGTCTTCGATGGTGACGTCGCGACTGAGGAAGCCGGCGTCGGCCTCGCCGCCGGCGAGGAGTGCCAGCAGCGCCGAGGAACCGACATCTTTCACGGTCCAGGTCATCCCCGGGTGCTGCGCCGCAAACGCCGCGGTCAACCGCTGGGCGATCGGGACCGCGCTTTCCGCCACCGCCGCGACGTACTCGCCGGCGAGCGGATCCCGCGGCGGCGTGGCCGCCCCACCGCACGATGCAGCGACCACGGCACCAGCCAGGAGCAACGAGAGCGGGCGCATCGCTCTATTGAACGCGGGGCCCGCACCAGGCGCTCCCCCGTCCAGGGGAGAACGGCGGCGTTCCAGGGGGTCAGGGGGTCAGCCGGCGAAGAAGGTCGTGTACGCCAGGGCAGCGACGTTCAGGATCATCGCCGCGGTGACGAGCCAGCCGAGGCTGGTAAGGAGCGGCCCGATGGTGTGCTCGCCCATGATCTTCGTGCGCCGCGCGGACAGCATGAGCAGCACGAGCAGCGGCGGGGACAGGACGCCCATGAGCACCGATGAGCCCAGCAACGCCTGGATCGGGTTGATCCCGATGAAGTTGATCGCAACGCCGATGAGCGTGGAGACAGTGATCGCCGCGTAGTACGGCTTCGCCTGATTCCAGCGGTGATGGAGCCCGCGCTTCCAGCCGAAGACCTCGGAGAGCGCGTACGCCGCCGATCCGGTGAGCACCGGGACCGCGAGGATGCCCGCGCCGATCATCCCCGAGGCGAACAGCAGTCCGGCAAAGTTGCCGGCGAGCGGCTGGAGCGCCTGCGCCGCGTCAGCGCCGCTTTGGATGTCGTGCTTTCCATTCTTGAACAGGGTGAGCGCCGTGGTGAGGATGATGAAATACATCACCAGGTTGCTGAAGGCCATCCCGACGTTCGTGTCGATCGTCGAGTAGTGGATCTCCTTCTTCGTGACCTTCGTCTTGTGATACCGCGGGAGCCAACGCAAGCGCCGGTGGCCTTCGGGATCCTTTCGCTGAGCCTCGCGCTTCTGCTCGGCCTCCTCGCCCGATTGCCAGAAGAAGAGATACGGCGAGATCGTCGTCCCGAGGACCGCGACCAGGACCTTGAGGAAATCGGGGTCGAGCGAGAACGTGGGGATGACCGTCGCGCGGAGGATCTCGCGCAGGTCGGGCTTGAGGAGCACGGCGTTCACGATGTACGCGAAGAGTGCCAGGGTGAGCCAGCGGAAGACCTTCGTGATGAGCGCATAGTCGGCGAAGAGCTGGAGCACGATGATCGCGATGCCCATCGGCACCACCAGCCAGACCGCCTGCACGCCGGTGACGACCCCGACCGCATCGGCCATCGCGCCCAGATCCGCGCCGGCGTTCACCGTGTTCGCGGCGGCGAGGGCGAGGACGATCGGCACGACGACCCAGCGCGGAAAATGCCGGACGATGACCCCGGCCAGCCCCATCCCGGTCGCGATCCCGACCCGAGCCGCGATGTTCTGCACCGCGGCCATGAACGGGAAGGTGATGAACGCGGTCCAGAGGGTCGCCAGACCGAGCGTCGCGCCGGCGACGGCGTACGTCCCGATGCCGCTCGGATCGTCGTCGGCCGCCCCGGTGATGAGCCCCGGGCCGAGGATCTTCCCGGCACGCTTTACCGGCGAGGGCTCGGCCTCGATCTCCGCCGCCCGCCCGGTGAGCGCTCCGGCGGTCACCTCTTCCTGGTCGGTTTCGTGAGGGGTCTGCACGGCAGCCATCCGGAGGCCCTACGCAAGGTCCATACCCGCTGTACCGGACGGAATTGATCGCGCTCTCTTGACAGGCTGTGTCAATATCTGATTGCTATGCTGCGGACCGATGGCGCGGCCCCCCAGGACGCGACCGCCCTCACCACTCGACTTATCGTCGAGCCCTTGCGTCAGGTCGCCGCCACCGAGCTCCCGGCCGGCGACACCGAGCGGGCGGCGGCGCACGCCGCTGACGCCGGCATCCCGGCCGACCTCCTCGCCCGCTTCGGCGCCACGGTGCGCCAGACCCATCAACGGGCCAACGTCGTCGTGCTCGAGGTCCCCGCCGATCAGCAGACCGCCCTTGCCGAGGCTCTCCGGGCGGTCGGAATCCCGGCGCGGCCGCCGCTTCCGATCCAGCCCCTCCTGAACGACAGCCTTTCGCTCCTTTCTATCCCGCCGCTCCAGCACGCCGGCCTCTCCGGCGCCGGCGTGCGCATCGCGATCGTCGACACCGGCATCGACCGGGCCCACCCGGATCTCCAGCCGCGGATCGCGGTTTTTCAGGATTTCAGCGGAGCCGGTCTCATCGATGATGT
>JAYVCA010000041.1:0-10989 GCA_043750135.1 Chloroflexota bacterium
CTCGGGCGCTGCGTTCGCGACCGGGATCGACGCCGCCGGCTGGGATCCCCTTGCCGCCTCGCCCCGCGATCCGGAGACCCGCGCCCGCGCCGCGGCGGCTGCGGGCGTGCGGCTCGACGAGCTCGTGCCGCCATTCGACGACGAGCTTCGCGAGCTCGTCACGCTCCGCATCCGCGAGGCGGTCGACGACGGACTTCCGCCCCTCGTGCGGGGCGCGGTCGGACCACCGGAATACGGCGTCATCGTTGGCTACATCGCGCGACCAGCGGGCGGCGACCGGCTGCTCGTCCGGACATATTTCGACAAGGGCGACGCCCCCAGCGAGATCGACGGCACCGCATTCGTGGACGTCGATCACGGCACCCCGCTTTTCCTCGACCGCGTCCCGGCCACCGACCGCACGGTGCTGGCGGCCGCCGGTCTCGACGCCGCGACCCAGGGCGCCGCGGCCTCGGACGCGGCGATGCGGACCTGGATCGCCGAGCTGCGTGACGATACGCGCTGGTCCGACGCCAGGCACACCGCGACCGCGGCGTTCGCCGATCATGCGATGCGGCAGCTCCTCGCCGACAAACGGCGTGCTGCGGCACGCTTCCTCCGCGGGCTGCGCTCGACGTTCGCGGCCCTCCCGGGATCCGATCTTCTTCGCGCCGCCGAGTCGTACGGCTACGTCGCCGACGCGGCGGAGAAATTCGGCATCGCGCCATTCAACGCGGCGACCGCACTTCGCTTCGGTGAGGGCGGCCAGCGACGAGCGTGGGCCAACCTCTTGGAGGGTGCGCTCGAACACGAGCGAGATGCCCACGACGCGATCCGGTCCGCTCGTGCGAGCATTCGCTCGTGAACGACACCCTTGCCGCGATCCTCCTAGGACTGGTGCAGGGCCTCACCGAGTTTCTGCCGGTCAGCTCGACGGCGCACCTCGTCCTCGCGCAGAAGCTCTTCGGGCTGGACGCGGACAGGTTCGGGTTGACCTTTGATGTGGCCTTGCATATGGGGACCCTGCTCGCCGTCTTCCTCTACTTCCGGCGGACCTGGCTCGGGCTCGCGCGCGATCTCTTTTCCAGCCGTTGGCGCGTGCCGCTCCTGCTGATCGTCGGCACGATCCCGGGCGTCCTCGCCGGCGTCCTGCTCGAGGGCGTCGTCTCTCGGGAGCTACGGAACCCGCTCCTTATCGCGGCGATGTTCGCCGTCGGCTCGGTCATCTTCATCATCGCCGAGCGGGTCGGCTCGCAGCGGCGCCAGGTCGACGGGCTTTCGGTCGCGGATGCCGTCATCATCGGCGTCGCCCAGGCGATCGCGCTCGTTCCGGGTCTCTCCCGTTCGGGCATGACGATATCGGCCGGGCTGGGCCGCGGCCTCCAGCGCAGCGAAGCGACGGCCTTCAGCTTCCTCCTGTCAACGCCGATCATCGCCGGCGCCGGGGCGAAGACCCTCCTCGATCTCCGCAAGGCGTCGGTGCTGTTCGAGCGGCCCGGGATCGTGGCGGTCGGCTTCCTGGTGTCATTCGTCGCCGGTCTCGCGGCGGTGAGCTTTCTCGTTCGGTTCCTCCGCGGTCACACGCTCGTCTGGTTCGTGCCATATCGATTGGCGGTGGCGGCGGCCATCGTCATCGCCGTCGCGCTGGGCGCGCTCTAGCACACGCGACACGAGAAAAGGGGACGAGATGGATCTCGGTCTGAAGGACAAGCGAGTGCTCGTGGCCGCTGCGAGCAAGGGACTCGGGCGCGCGGTGGCCCAGGAGTTCGTGCGCGAAGGCTCGCGCGTCGCGATCTGCAGCCGCGAGCAGGCGACGATCGATCGGGTCGCGCTGGAGATCGGCGGCGGCACGCTCGGTATCGCCGCCGACGTGAGCACCGCTGCCGGGTGCCAGGCCTTCGTCGAGACCGCGGCGGCGGCGCTCGGCGGCATCGACATCCTCATCGTGAACGCCGGCGGGCCAGCGCCCGGCCGATTCGACGACCTTGATGACGCCGCCTGGCAGAAGGCCGTCGAGCTCACACTCTTTTCGGCGGTGCGACTCACGCGCCTCGCGCTGCCGGAGCTGCGAAAGGCAAAAGGTTCGATCGTGTTCTCCACGTCAACTTCGGTCCGCCAGCCGACCCAGTATCTGAACCTCATCCTCTCGAACGCGATCCGCGGCGCCGTCCACGGGATGCTCAAGACGCTCTCCGGCGACCTGGCGAAGGATGGCGTGCGGGTGAACGCGGTCCAGCCGGGACGCATCGCGACCGACCGACTCATCCAGCTCGACACCTTCACCGCGCAGCGCGAGGGCATCACCCCTGAAGCGGTGCGCGAGCGATACGAGCGAACGGTCATTCCGCTGGGCCGGTACGGCGCGCCCGAGGAGTTCGCCGCCGCGGTCGTGTTCGTGGCCTCGCCGCGCGCCTCCTACATCACCGGGGTCTCGCTCCAGGTCGACGGCGGCATGCTGATGTCGCTCTTTTGATCGTCCGGCAGCGCCTTCCCGCGGCGACCTTCCGCCTTCCGATCGAGAAGGTGCGGTCCGGCTACAAGAGCGACATCTACTTCGCGCGGACCAAGCTCATCCTCGAGCGCGACGGCCGTGCCGACCGCGTCACGATGCAGGTCTTCCAGAAGCATCCCGACGCGGTCGTCGTCGGGACCGACCACGCCCTCGCGATCCTCCACGTTGGCGCCGGACGGTACCGCGATCGGACCCAGAGCGAGGCGCTCTTCGCCCGGTACCTTGAGACCGAGCGCCGCGCGTACGTGCACTGGCTCGAGCTGCCGCACGGCGGCGGATGGGCCGCCTACGAGCCGCTCGCCCGCGCGGTCTACGACACCTCCGCCGAGCTCGCGACGCTCTGGGAGCCGGGCTGGCGCGATCTCGCCGTCCGGTCGCTCCACGACGGCGAGACCGCGGCGCCGCGCGAGCCGGTCATGCAGATCGAGGGGGACTACTCGACCTTCGCGCACCTCGAGACGCTCTACCTCGGCGCGCTCACCGAGGGCACCAGGATCGCCACCAACACCCGCGACGTGGTCGCCGCGGCGAACGGCAAGCCGGTCATCATGTTCGGCGCGCGGCACTCGCCGCACGAGGCGCAGGCCGGATCGGGCTACGCCGCGCATATCGGCGGCGCGGTCGGCGTCTCGACCGACGAGCAGGGCGAGTGGTGGGGCTCGGAGGGCATCGGCACCGTCCCGCACGCGCTCATCGCGGTGTACGGCGGCGACACCACGCTCGCGACGGTGAAATTCGACGAGCACATCAACCGGACTTCCGACGCTATCGGCCACCTCACCGGCCGCGGCACCGCCGAGGGCCACGTGAATGTCACGAGCCTGGTCGACTACGACAACGACGTGGTGAACACCTCGCTGGGCGTGGCGCACGCACTGGGCAGCCGGCTCTGGGGCGTACGCGTCGACACCAGCGAGTCGATCATCGACGCCGCGGTCATGCGCGAGATCGCCGCCGCCCGCGGTGCCGTCCCTGGTCCGGTCCACGGGGTCACGCCGCGCCTCGTCGAGCTCCTGCGCCAGGCGCTCGACCGGGCGGGCTACGGTCACGTGAAGATCGTCGCCTCGGGCGGCTTCGGGGTGGAGAAGATCCGCCGGTTCGAGGCGCTCGGCGTGCCGGTGGACGTCTACGGGGTCGGGTCGGCGCTCGTCCACGGGACCGGCTTCGATCACACCGCGGACATCGTGCGAGTCGGTGGCGCGGCGCAGGCCAAGGTCGGCCGCGGGCTCATCGCGAGCGATCGCCTCGCGCCGGTCGACTGGGACACCCTCGTTGGCGTCCCGGTCTCGGCGCCGGACCCGCGCTGATGGATCCGATCGACCTCGCGATCCTCGTCGTGGGCCTGGGCTTCGCCGGATTCGCCAAGGGAGCCACGGCGATGGGACTGCCGCTCATCGCGACGCCGATCCTCGCGGGGGTGTTCGGTCCGCGTCCGGCGGTCGTGATCATGAGCATCCCGATCCTCGTGTCCAACTCACTGCTGTTGGTGCAGCGCGGCCGCTCGTTCACGGTGATGCGCTCGGTGGTCCCGATCCTCGTCGCCGGCGCGATCGGCAGCGCGTTCGGCGTGCTCCTGCTGTCGCGGATCGATCAGAAGGTGTTCGCGATCGTCATCGCTTCGCTCGTCGTGTTCTTCTTGCTCCGCGGCGACCGGCTCCTCGGGAGCGACCCCGCGACGCGGCGACTCCGCTGGGGCGGTCCGGTGCTCGGTCTGGTCGCCGGAGTGGCCCAGGGCAGCACCTCGATCGCCAGTCCGCTGATCGGCTCGTTCTTCCACGCCCGCCGTCTGCCGCCAGCGCAGTACGTCATCGTGCTCGCAGCGATCTTCCAGCTGAACTCGATCATCCAGGTCATCGGCTTCGTGCTCCTCGGCCTGTACACGCCGGAGCTGGTGGCCATCGGCATCCTCGGCCTGGTCCCCACTCTGCTCGCCCTCATGGCCGGCATCTGGGCTCGCGGACGACTCGACGAGCGCCGCTTCCGGCAGCTCATCATCGCGCTCCTCATCCTGAGCGTCGCGAACCTCCTCTGGCGGACATTCGCCGCCTAGCGCTTCACCTAGTCTGTCGGCATGAGCGAACCGGAGACAGCGGCCCCGCGGCCCCCGATCCAGCGCTGGTGGGCCACCTACGTCCTTGTCGCCGCCGCGGCGATCGTCGCCGTCATTGCGGCTCTCCGGTCCCTCGCCGAGCTTCTCGCCCCGCTCGCGCACCTCGGGTTGGTGCTCCTCTTCTCGATCGTGCTCGCGTTCGTGCTCAGTCCGCTCGTCGCCCGGATCGAGCGCGCGATCCAGCTGCGCGCCGCTGCGGTCGCGATCACATTCGTCGCGACACTGGCGGTGCTCGTCGTCACACTCGTCCTCCTCGCCACGCCGCTGGTCCAGGAATCGGGGCGGCTCTCCGAGGCGCTGCCCGGCTACGTAGCGAAGCTCGAGAGCGGCGAGCCGGTCATCGTGCTCGGGTACCAGCTCCCCGATGAGATCCGGAGGCGTGCCGGGACCGCGCTCGCGTCGGTCGGCGGCGGCTTCGCCGAGCAGGCGGTGAGCATCATCGTCGGCCTGCTCTCCGCGGTCGTGGACGTCTTCCTCGTCCTCGTCATCGCGCTCTACCTGCTCCTCGACACCCGGCGGATGCGCGCGTTCTTCCTCCGGCTCCTCCCGCTCCGCCCCCGCGCGCACGCGGAGCGGGTCGAGGCCGAGGTCGTTCGGGTATTCGGCGCATACGTCCGCGGGCAGCTCGTCCTCGCGCTCGTCGTCGGGATCGCGGCGACGGCGGCGTTGCTCCTCCTCGGCGTCCCCTACGCGATCGTCCTCGGCGTGCTCGCCGGGATCCTCGAGCTCGTGCCAATGCTCGGCCCGATCCTCGGTGCGATCCCCGCGGTGCTCGTCGCGCTGTTCCAACCGTTCCCGGTGGTCCTCTGGGTCATCGTCGCATTCGTGGTGATCCAGCAGCTGGAGTCCAACCTCCTCGTGCCGCGGATCTCGGGGCACGCCGTCGGCCTGCACCCCCTCGCGGCGATGCTGGCACTCATCGCCGGTCTGGAGATCGGTGGGATCGTCGGCGCTCTCTTCGCCGTCCCGCTCGCGGGAGTGCTCTGGGTCTTCGGCTCGACGGCGCTCCGGCGACCGAGCGCCGATCCCGCCCCGCCGCCGCCCGAGGTGAACTCCGCCTAGGGGTGCGGTGTTCCGCTGCGGTGAAGTACCCGGCCGAGCCAGAGGCCCCAGATCGGCTGGAGCAGGATGCCGGACTCGAACAGCGTGGCGCCGCTGTCGGTGAGATCGTTCGCCGACGCCTCCCCGGTCGCGAGCGGGAGTCCGCCGGCGCCGAACAACACGTTCGCGAGGAACCAGGCCAGTCCGATCCCGATCCCGAAGAACAGCGGGCCGCGCGGGCGCGGCGCCCAGGCCGACTCGAGCGCCTCCATCCCGTGGCTCATCACCAGCCAGATGCCGATCCCCCCGAGCACCGGGATGTACGCGATCGCCTCTTGATCGAAGGTCATTCCGCCGGTCGCGGTCACGATCTCGAGCCCGGCGGCCGCGGCCATCGCCGCGACGCCGATCGCGAGGACGATCAGCGCGAGAGAGCCGGTGTGGTGACGTGCGCTTCGGTAGAGGAGGACCGCGATCGGGATAAAGCTGAGCGCCCAGCCGACGCCGGCCAGGTTGTTCAGCAGGCCGGCGACCGCGTTCGTGCGCGGATCGGCGCTCGAGGTGAGGAACTGCGCCGCGGCGAAGAACGCATTGGCGAACGCCGCCTGCGCGGCCCAGCGCGTCATCGGGCGGAGGGCCGCCGGACGACGCTGCGCGCGGCGACGGCCGGGCTGGCCATCCTCGTCGTCTGATAGGCGTAGCGGACGCCGCGCTTGTTCGTCGCCGCCGCGTGGCTGCCGTCGGGCGCCAAGACGACGATGTTCAGCCGCGGACCGACGCTCTCGAGCGCGTTCGCATCGGCGATCGCCGCGCGGGCCGCGGCGAGCGGGTCTGCGCCCGCCGCGAGGCGGTCGACCGTCGTCTTCGCGGTGACGCGGCGGATCGCGAGCTCCCCAAAGCCGGTGCAGGCCGCCGCACCGTGCGCGGAGTCGCAGTAGTTACCCGCGCCGACGATCGGCGAATCGCCGACCCGGCCCGGGTACTTGTAGGCCCAGCCGCTCGTGGAGACAGCGGATGCGAGGTTGCCATGCCGATCGAGCGCGAGGAAGTTCACGGTCCCGCGATCCTCTTTCACCGTCGACCAGACGATGGGGGCGAGCGCCCGGGCGTTCGCGACCGACTCGGGAGTCTGCCCTTCGCGACGGAGGCGCGCCACCCACAGGGCGCGCGTCTGCGCCGTGAGCAGCTCCGCCTCCTCAGCGCCGATCTCGCGAGCAAAGCGATACGCCCCGTCGCCGACGAGCAGGACGTGGGGTAGCCGCTCCATGACCGCGCGGGCGACGGTGATCGGATGGAGATGACCGCGGAGCGCCGCGACCGCGCCCACTTGATGCGTCGTCCCGTCAATGATCGAGGCGTCCAGCTCGACCTCGCCAAGCACGTTCGGCTTTCCGCCCAGGCCGACGCTCCGGTCGAGGGGCGCCGCCTCGATGATCCTGGCGCAGGCCTCGACCGCGTCGAGAGCGCTCCCGCCGCGCCGCAGGACCCGGACCCCGGCGGAGAGGGCCGGCTCGCCGTTCCCGCTCGTGACGATCGTCGGGGTGACGCGCGTTGCCGGCACCGCCTCACCCTAGCGGGACGAGGCCGAGTCCGGTTTCCACTGCGCCCGCGCCGTCGCGTCCTCGTCGGCCAGCTGGCGCCTGAGGACCTTGCCGATGAGCGTCTTGGGGAGCGTGTCGCGGAACTCGATCGCCTTCGGGACCTTGAACGGCGCGAGGCTCTCGCGGCAAAAGGCAATGAGCTCCTCTGCGGTCACGATACCGCCGGGCTTCCGGACGACGAATGCTTTCACCTCTTCGCCCTTGATCGGGTGCGGCACGCCGATCGCGGCGGCCTCGACGACCTCGGGATGGCGGGAGAGCGCCTCCTCGACCTCGCGGGGGTACACGTTGAAGCCGGAGACGATGATCAGCTCCTTCTTCCGGTCGACGATCGTCACGTATCCGTCGGCATCCATCGTCGCGATGTCGCCGGTGAACAGCCAGCCGTTCCGCAGGGTCGTCGCCGTCTCGTCGGGCTTCTTGTAATAGCCATCCATCAGCTGGGGCCCGCGGATCACGAGCTCGCCCGCGTCACCAGGCGTGACGTCGCGCTCGCCGGTCTCCAGATCGACGATCCGCGTCTCGGTATCGGGGAAGGCCAGACCGATCGTCCCGATCCGGTTCAGCGATTCGGTGAAGACCGGGTTGCAATGCGTCACCGGCGACGCCTCGGTGAGCCCGTAGCCCTCGACGAGATTGCCGCCGGTCATGGTCTTGAACTTTCGCGCCGTCTCGAGCATGAGCGGCGCGGAACCCGAAATACAGGCCTCGATCGAGCGGAGGTCGTACTTCGCCGCGTCCGGCGCATTCACGATCGCGTTGTAGATGCGCGGCGCGCCATGGAACAGCTTCGGGCGGAACTTCTGGGTATCGGCGAGGACGCGCCCCAGGTCGAACTGCGGCTCGAGGATGAGCGCTGCGGCGGCTTGTACCCCCATATTCATCACGGTCGTGAGGCCGTAAACGTGGAAGAGCGGCATGACCGCCATCATCGTGTCGCGTCCGTCAACGAGGTCGTTGAACCACGCCCGACTCTGGAGCGTGTTCGCGAGGAGCGCGCGGTGGCTCAGCATCGCGGCCTTCGGGACGCCGGTCGTGCCGCCGGTGTACTGAAGCACCGCGAGATCATTCGGGTCGACCGCCGCGGGCGCACCGTCGCCGGGGCTGCGAAGCACCGCCGCGAACGCGATCGCGCCGGGATCGCCGGCGAATGCCTGCCGGTGTCCGTCCTTCCGCTCCTTCGCCAGAGTGAAGAGGAGCTTGGTGACCGGTGGCATCCCTTCCTTGATGTTGGTGACGATGACAGTGCGCAGCGGCGTATCCGCCCGTGCGGCGCGGATCACCGGATAGATCCGTGACAGCACCACGATCGTCTCAGCCCCGGCGTCGGAGAGCTGATGCGCGATCTCGCGCGGGGTGTAGAGCGGGTTGCACGGCACGACCACCGCGCCGATCCGCAGGGTCGCGTAGAACGCGATGAGGAACTGCGGGCAGTTGGGGAGCATGAGCGCGACGCGGTCACCGGGGCGCACGCCCAGCGCTCGAAGCCCGGCGGCGAAGCGCACGACGTCTCGGTGCAGCGCGCGATACGTCCGCCGACGCCCGAAATAGATCGTCGCGGTGGCCTCCGGATAGCTCTCCGCGGCGTCGTCCAACAGCTCGTGGACCCCGGCGTCCGGATACTCGAGCTCCGCCGGCACCCCGGGGTCGTAGCGGCTCGTCCATGGTCCGTGGGCCCGCGCGCCCGGCTTCGCCCTGACCGCGATCCGCTTCGCCATCCTTGCCTCCGCGCGCTCCGTTCGGCTCGTCCCGTGGCCTGCTCGGGGTCAGCCCTTCAGCAGACCCTCCGCGATGACCATCCGCTGCACCTCGCTGGTGCCCTCGTAGATGCGCAGGATCCGGGCGTCGCGGTAGGCCCGTTCGACCGGCGACCCCTTCATGTAGCCCATCCCGCCGAAGATCTGCAGGACCCGGTCGACGACCCGGTTCGCCATCTCCGAGGCGTAGACCTTCACCATCGCCGCCTCTGCCGAGACGCGCGTTCCGCGGTCGAGCTTCCACGCCGCGTCGTAGACCATGAGCCGCGCGGCGTGGATCTCCACCGCCGAGTCGGCGAGCATCCACTGGATCGCCTGATTCGTCCCGATCGCCTTTCCGAACTGGATCCGCCGCCGGCTGTGCTCGAGGGCCAGCTCGAGGAGGTACTGACTCGACCCGACCGCGCCCGCGGCGAGCGAGACCCGACCCACGTCGAGCGCGCCGAGCGCGGTCTTGAAGCCGGACCCCACCGTACCGCCGAGGACGTTCTCCTCCGGGACGACGCAGTCCTCGAAGATGAGCTCGGCGGTGTCGCTTCCGCGGAGTCCCATCTTGTCGTCGACCCTTCCCACCCGGAAGCCCGGGAAGCCCTTCTCCACGATGAATGCGCTGATCCCGCCGCGCGCGCCCTTGGTCCGGTCGTTCGCCGCGTAGACGACGACGACGTCAGCGATGGGGCCATTGGTCACCCAGATCTTCGTCCCGTTGAGGATCCAGCCGTCCCCGCGCTTCGTCGCACTCGTCTGGATCGACGCGGCGTCCGAGCCGCTGGAGGGCTCGGTGAGGGAAAAGGCCGCGATCCGACGCCCGGCGGTGAGATCCGGGAGGTAGCGGCGTTTCTGCTCCTCGGTCCCGCCGAGGTAGATGGACATCGACCCGATCGAGGTGTGGGCGCCGATGAGGTTCGAGAATGCCGCAGAGGCACGGCCGAATTGCTCGAGGGCGACGCAGTAGCCCAGGTCGCCGGCGCCGGCGCCCCCGTACTCCTCGGGGAACGGAAGGCCGAAGAAGCCGAGGCGCCCCATCTCGGCGACGACCCCGTCGGGGATCCGACCCTCGTCCTCGACCTGCTGCTCGATCGGGCGGAGCCGCTCTTCGACGAACTCGCGGACCGTCCGGCCGATCAGCACGAGCTCCTCGGGAAGATCGAAGTCCATCGCCGGCAGCCTAGTCTCCGCCCCGCCGGTCAGCGCACGGCGAAATGGAGGGCGGCGATGCCGAAGAAGAGCCGCTCGTACCGGACCTGGCTGAAGCCGGCGGAGCGGATGACCACGGCGAGCTCGTCCGCGCCGGGGAAGGCGCGCAGTGATCGCGGCAGGTAGCGATAGGCCGCCGGATCCCCGCCCAACGCGGTCGCCAGTCGCGGGGCGAGATGCTCGAAATACACCTGGTAGAGCAGCGCGAAGACCCGTCGCGGCGGATGCGAAAGCTCAAGGACGACAAGACGTCCGTCCGGACGAAGAACGCGCCGCAGCTCACGGAACGCGCTCGTCAGATCCCCGACGTTCCGGACGGTGAACCCGCTCACGATGCGATCCACCGAGCCGTCAGGGAGCGGGAGCGCGTGAACGTTCGCGACGACCGGCCCCACCCGCGCCCCCGCGGCCTCGCCGGCGGCCCGGCGGAGGAGGACGGCAAGCATGCCGTGGGACAGATCCGCGGCGACGACGGTCGCGCCGGTCCGCGCCACCGCGAAGGCGAGATCGCCGGTGCCGCTCCCCAGATCGAGCACCCGCTCACCTGGTCGCGCGCCAAGGAGCGCAAGTGCGCGGCGACGCCAGCCGACATCCGTGCCGAACGAAAGGACCCGGTTCAAGAAGTCGTATCGCGGCGAGATGCGGTCGAACATCTCCGCGATGCGGCGGTCGTGCGTGCTCTTCACGCTCGCAACGGTACGCTTGGTCCGTGGCCACCGTGCTCTTCGCGTACGCGCACCCGGACGACGAATCGTTCGGCATCGCCGGCACCGCGATGAAGCTCGTCGCCGC
>JAYVCA010000042.1:0-3739 GCA_043750135.1 Chloroflexota bacterium
CACTCGGACTTCGCGACCGGCACCGTGATGACCTGTTCCTTCGCCATGGCCGTTCCTCCTGACGCCGATTGCCCCAACGGTCGCATCGCACCTCGGTGGCAAGTCAAGCCTCGCCAGCCACTCCACTGGCGGGGGTACGGTCGGGCGGATGCGGATCCCCGAGCTGGCGCGACGCAGCGGGCTGCCGGTCCGAACCGTCCGCTACTACGCGGACCGGCGCCTGATCGGCGCCGCTCGGACCACCGAGAGCGGGTACCGCGTCTTCGATGATCGCTCGGTGCGGCAGTTGCGCTTCATCCGCCAGTCTCAGCGGCCAATGCAAAGACGCTTCTCGCGGCACCGCTCGACTCTGGCCGCAACCCGTCCTTGTTGCGGCTCTTTGGTCGCTGACGCTTTTCGTCCTAGGGTGCCGGGGTGACCGAAGGCGCGGATGGCCACGAACACGGGAATGGCTCCCTGCATGAGCATGAGCCGGAGCACGCTCATGGCGGCCTGGCCAGTCTGTTCGGACATTCGCACAGCGCCGCGGACCAGACGGACACCGCGCTGGAGTCGAGCGCACGGGGCATCCGGGTGCTCGCGCTATCGCTCGCTGGTCTCGGGGCGACAGCGGCCGTGCAGTTGGTCATCGCGCTCGCCAGTGGGTCGGTCGGGCTGCTCGCTGACACGATCCACAACGGCGCCGACGCGCTCACCGCGTTGCCGCTCTTCCTCGCGTTCCGTCTCGGCACCCGCGCACCGAACCGCCGCTACACCTACGGCTACGGTCGGGCCGAGGATCTCGCCGGGGTGTTCATCGTCGCCATGATCGCGATTTCGACCATCGTCGCCGGTTGGGAGTCGCTGCGACGACTTATTGACCCACAGCCCGTGAATTACATCGGGTGGGTGATGGTTGGGGCGGTCGTCGGGTTCATCGGCAACGAGACCGTCGCGATCTTCCGCATCCGGGAAGGCAAACGGATCGGATCTGCCGCGCTCGAAGCGGACGGCTATCACGCCCGGACAGACGGCCTGGCCTCACTGGCGGTGCTCGTCGGCGCGGTCGGGGTGCTGCTGGGGTTCCCGCTCGCCGATCCGATCGTGGGGATCCTGATCAGCGTGCTCATCGCGTTCGTCCTAAAGAGCGCTGCGACAGACATCTACCACCGGCTGATGGATGCGGTGGACCCGGACCTGGTCTCCCAAGCCGAGGCCGCGCTCGCGTCGGTGCCAGGCGTCGAGGCGGTGGAGGGCGTGCGGATCCGCTGGGTCGGTCATGCGCTCTGGGCTGAGGCGCGCCTGTTGATGGACTGCGAGATCGATCTCACCGCGGCGCACCGAATCGCCGAGGAGGCCCGCCATGCGGTGCTCCACGGGGTGCCGAAGCTTGCCGAGGTGATCGTGCATCCCGATCCCTGCAGCCATCGGGGCGAGGACCATCACGCGCCCACCGCCCATCACCTCACTTCATGAAGGACATGATGGGCGGCTCGTACCGCTAGGCGCGGCGCAAGTCCCTCGTTCCATCGGCATTGACGCGACCAAGGAGGTTGCGGATCGCCTGATGGACGCGAATGACGAGACGGTCGCGACGCAGGCCGCCGGCATCGCGTCGGGCGGAGTGTCTAATTCGAACGTGAGCAGCACGCGTTGGGCGCCGTGGTCGGCCGATCACCGCCCTCGGCATCTCCGGGCGTACTGGTCGTCAGACAGCCTGCGCTCTTGCCCTCTTCGCGCTACACCGGAGGGGTGCTACCTGGCTTCGGCCCCAACAATGCCAGGATCGCGACGGTGCGCTCGCTCCTTGCCTTCGCCGCGCATCCGGACGACGTGGAGAGTTGGTGCGCCGGTGCCCTGGCCCTGGCCGCCGACGCCGGTGCGACGGTCCGACTCGTCATCGCGACCTCCGGTGAGTCGGGCACCGCCTCGATCGTGACCGCTGACCTGCGCACGACCCGCGAAGCCGAGGCGCGTGCTGCGGCGCAGATCCTCGGCATCCACGAGTCGATGTTCCTGCGCCTGCCGGACGGTGACCTCGCCGGCGCGGAGGCGTTGCCCCTGCACTGTCGCGAGGCCGTCGCGCGACACCAGCCCGATCTCATCCTCACGTTCGACCCCGATCGTCCCTGGTCCGCCACGCCGCACTCAGATCACCTCGCGATGGGCCGCGCCGCGCGCGAGGCGGCTGGCGATGTGGAGACGTGGCTCTTCTCGACCTCCGCGCCCAACCGCCATCTGGACATCGGGCCGGTGTTCGAGCGCAAGGTCGCGGCCCGCATGGCACACCGCAGCCAGACCGTCGATCCCGATCAGCTTCGTGCCGACTGGACCGAGCGCGCACGCAGTGCGGGCGTCGCGGTGGGTCTGTCCTGCGCCGAAGCGTTCCGGACGGCCCGCTAACGAGGGTATGGGCACGGCCTGGGCAACCTCGCGTTATTGATTTCTTGCGCGGTGTTGGTCATACGGGCCATCGGACTGGGGTGGTGCTGATGCTCCGGATGATGGGCGGCGCACCTTACGCGATGGCAGGGATGGCCCACGGACTGGGGCACGAACGATCAGGTGCGGTGGCGGCGCCGACGGGAGGCGGCCCGGGGACGCGTCACGCGTGGACGTCTTCTTCGAGGGGCTGGCGGTCCTTCGTCTCGATCTGGAACGTGGAGTGTTCGATGTCGAACTGGGTCGCGAGGCAGCGGCACAGGGCATCGAGCACATCGGCGTTCTTGGCGCCCTCATCGACGATGACGTGGGCGGAGAGGACGTTGAGGCCGCTCCGGCGCGAGCGGTCGCGAAGACCAGCGGCGCCCAGCTCCTCGTACCGCCGGGCCTACAGGTAGAAGGTCTGGCGGGTGATCCCGTAATAGCGGCAGGTCAGTGCGATGTTGCCGCTGACTTCCTTCGCGTGGCGGATGACCGCCAGGCGTCGTGCGGCAGACTGGGCCAGCTCTCGTTCGGTCATCTGGACCCCCCTCCTGTTTTGGAGGCTCCAGTGTCGACGAGGTCCGTCAGTTTTAGACCATCCGGGCTAAACGCGGGGGATGACCACCATCAAGTTGCTCGCAGACCTTCCCATGTCAGCGCGATCACGACGACTCGCGCGACCGCGAGGATCGGTGGATAGGGCAGGTCGAAGCCCCACCAGAAGATCGCCTCAGGTACCAGCAGGATCAACGCGAGCACGGCGCCGGATCGCTGACCCTGCCAGAGCAGCCAGCCAGCTGGGACCTCCGCAATGAGCACGAGCAGGAAGATGAGTAGCAGCGGAACGCTTGTCGCGATGCCCGCACGCTCGAACGCGCCGCCTCCGTATGACGGGTAGCCGAAGACGAGCGGAACTCCGCGGCCAGCTAGGAGACTGCGGATCCCAATGAGGCCCGGGATGGCAAGGCCGATCGCGTCGATCCACACCAGGAAAGCCGCCAATTGCGTCATCGCGAGGTAGTCGCCCGCCGGTCGGGCAGTTCCCGCAAGGTCGGACCACCCAGATCGCTCGCTCTGCGGAGCGGAGCTCCGCTACACGACCCGGTTGGGATCAAAGTGCTTTTCCGTCTGGCGTCATTCGATGCGCACCGCGTCTCCCCGGCGGATCGTTCCGCCGCGCTGGACGGCGCAGTAGACGCCGACGTTCACATCATGATGCTTCGCCGCGGTCCGCAGGATGCCACCGTCACGAGGGAGGTCACTCGCCTGCTGTAGCCAGCCGCAGATCGGGTCACGAGGTCTGGGTCGTGCGCTGCGCCCACAGGAGCTGATGGTG
>JAYVCA010000043.1:0-3596 GCA_043750135.1 Chloroflexota bacterium
CGGACTCGTGATGACCGCCACGCGCCGCAGGCGCGGCCTCCCGCTCCTCCTCCTCATCGCCCTCCTTGCCTCCGCCTGCACGGTCGTGGTCGTCGATCCGCCCGGGGTGCGGAGCACCTCGGCGTTCAAGACCGCCGAGGCCGCATTTCACATCCTCATCGAGCGCCACGTCGACAAGCCCGGATCGCCCCAGCTGCTGAACGCCGCGCTTGATGCGGCGATCGCCCAGCTCAAGAAGGACGGCCTGAGCGACCCGACGGTGACGCGACCCGAGCTCACCGGGAGCACCGAGTCGGATTTCGTGAAATTCAGCGGCGCGATGGACGGTCTGCTGCAGCGCTACCCCAACGTGAAACCCGAGACGCTCGAGCGCGCGGCCACCGACGGGATGGCCAAGTCGATGAACGAGTGCCACACCTATTACCTCGATCCCGACCGGGCCAAAGGCTTCAACCAGCCCCCCGCCGAGTACTCGGGGATCGGCGCGCAGCTCTCGGCGAACGACCCGAACGACGTTCCCGAGATCACCGACGTGTTTCCGAACAGCCCGGCCGAGAAGGCTGGCGTGAAGGCCGGCGACAGGATCAAGACCGTGAGCGGCGCCGACATGAAGGGCCTCACCGCCGAAGAGGTCGCCAACAAGATCAAGGGCCCCGACGGCACGACGGTCGAATTGGTCCTCGTGCGTGCCGGCGTCGACAAGGCGTTCTCGATCGTGCGCGGCAAGATCATCCCGCCGCGGGTGACCGATCAGGTCGATGAGGGCAACATCGGGTACATCAAGGTCACCGCGCTGAACGGCGACGTCGCGAATCAGGTCGCCGCGGCGGTGAAGCGTCAGAACGCCGCCGGGGTCGTCGGCCGGATCCTCGATCTCCGGAACGATCCGGGCGGAGATCTTTCCGCCGCCGTGGATATCGCCAGCATCTTCCTGAAGAACGCGACGCTCGTGTACCAGATCGGGCGCGACGGCCAGCGCCAGTCGCTCCGTACGAGCGACCGCTGGTTCGTCGCCGAGACGAAGCCGCTCGTCGTCCTGGTGAACAAGAACTCGGCATCAGGGTCCGAGATCATCGCCGCAGGGGTCCGTGCGAATGGCGCCGGGATCGTGATGGGCGCCCAGACCGCCGGCTGCGTGGGCATCGGCCAGCCGCGCGAGATGCCCGACGGCGGGCTGCTCCTAGTCACCCTGGCGCGGATGCAGGATGCGAAGACCGGCGAGGAGCTGAACGGGAACGGCCGCGGGGTCATCCCCGACAAGAAGGTCGAGCAGGATCCGAGCACGCCGGGTGACGCGCAGCGCGTCGCCGCCGACACCTATCTCAAGACCGCCGGCCGCACCGGCTAGATCAGCGCCAGGTCAGCTCGCGAGGCCGAGACCGACGAGCCCACACAGGAGCAATCCGACTCCGGCGTACTGATTCGGCGCGAGCCGCTCGCGCAGCACTCCGATGGCGAGCCCGGCGGTGACCACCGGGTACAGCGCGCCGGCGGTCGCGACGATCGAGGCGTAGCCGGCTTCGAACCCCAGCACGTAGCTCACGTTCGCGATCGTGTCGAACAGACCGACGGTGAGGACCAGTCCGAGGGTTGCCGGACGACGATCCACCGGCGGGGTCGCTCGGCGCACGACAACTGCGGCGAGCATGAGCGCCGCGCCGGCAAAGCGGCTGACGAGCACGAGGGCCAGGCCGTCGAAGCTGCGGACCGCGAGCGCGAGAAAGAGACCCCACAGTCCGAAACCGAGCATCGCGACGATCCCCACGCGAACGCCGGGCGACGGGCGGCCGAGTGTTGCGGCGAGCATGCGGAGGTCGGCCGACGCGAGCAGCACTCCGGCGAGGGTGACCGCGACCGCGCCGGTCTGGAGCGGCGTGAGTCGCTCGCCGAGAAAGATCACGGCGAGGACGACCGTGACCGCCGCATACCCGCCCCCGATCGGGCTCACCACGGCCAGCGGTCCCAGTGCAAGACCGCGGTACAGGAGCATGAGCGAGCCCGCGCCGACCGCCGCGAGGAGCAGGCCCCAGAGCAACAGCGGTACGGTGATGACCGGCCAGCGGCCGAGTGCAAGCAGGAGGACGGCGAAGCCTGCCGCGCCGATGCACTGCATCGCGGCGGACGTCCAGAGCGCTCCGATCCGCCGCGCCGCGAGCGCGCCGGCGAAGTCTCCGAGGCCCCACGCGACCCCGGCACCCAGGCCATAGAGGAGCGCGGCTATATGACGAGCCGGCGCGGCGCCCGGGTGAAGTTCCGTGAGCCTTCGGTGGTAATGAGGAGCATGTCCTCGAGGCGCACCCCCCCGATCGCCGGGTCGTAGATCCCCGGTTCCACGGTCACGACATCACCCGGAGCGAGCGGGTCGCTGCCCGCGCGGCCGATCGAAGGCGCTTCGTGGATCTCAAGCCCGACACCATGTCCGGTGCCATGGATGAACCCGCGGGTCACCGGATCGGCCGAGTCGTGCTTCTGCCCTGGCCGGAGCGTGTCGTATCCCGCGGCGAAGATGATGTCCTCGACCAGCTCGTGCACAGCGCGTCCGGTGACGCCCGGTCGCAACGCGGCGATACCGGCGTCCTGAGCTCGCATGACGACCTCGTACATCCGCTGGATCGCATCTGGTGGCTCGCCCTTGGACACCGTGCGCGTCATGTCGGCGTAATAACGCGTCGACTTGTCCTGCGGGTAGATGTCCATGACGATCGCCTCGCGTGCATGAAGCGGCCCTGATCCGATCAGATGCGGATCGGCAGCCTGCACCCCGGGAGCGCAGATCGTCGATTCGGCCACCGCGCCACGGGTGAGGAGTGCCCCCTCGACGATCGCGCGCAGACGCTCGGCCGTGAACACCTCGCCATCGAGGACAAGGATGCCGTCGCGGCCCTCGGTCGAGCGGCCGATCGCATCGACGCCATCGGCCCAGGCGGCCTCGGTCGCGCCCTGGATCGCCTCGAGCGCCACGATCTCGTCTGGCCGCTTCGCCCGGCGGCGCGCCTCGAGGTCCGTCGCAACGAGAAGCTCGAACCCAGCCGCGCGGAGGCGGTCGGCGGTCCCGAGCGGAAAGTACGGCGCGACTCGGACACGGCCGACCCTACGTTTCGCAAGGAAACGCTCGATGACCGTGACCTCGGCGTCCGCGCGAGAGAGCCCGCCGCTCACCAGCTCCTGGAATCCGAACTCGTCGACGTTGTGGATCGTCGTCGCGCGCGACTGCTTCTCGGCCCGTCCCTGCTCGAGCGAGTTGGTAAGGACGACGAGCTCGTCGCCCTGCTCGAAGGCGATGAACGCATCAGGCGCGAGAAAGCGGGTCGCGTGATAGATGTCCGGGAACCGATATGAGTCGCCGTAGAAGAGGAGGGGCAGCGAAGCCTCCGAGGTGCCCGCTTCATCGGACTTGTCCGCCTGGTCCACCCCGGCCCTCCCCCGCGCTTCATTCTTCAACGTGCCGTCGGGTCCGCGTCCCGCCCGAGATCGTTACGAAACCCTACATGGCGCCCGCGACGGGCGGAGAAAGACGAGCGACGACCTGCGGGCCGGGCCACGATCAGCGGGTTTCCTAGTCCCACCTGATCGCACCGGAGCGGTCCGTCCACGCC